>JAPOZD010000121.1:3028-16876 GCA_026706245.1 Alphaproteobacteria bacterium | reverse complement strand
CCTCCGCCAGCCAGTCGCGCGCCGCGCCCTCGCCGCCAATGGCATCGACGAGGCCGTTTCCGACGGCTGACCGCCCGGTGAAAACGCGCCCGTCGGCAAGGGCCGTCACGTCCGCCCGGCCGAGCGGGCGGCGCTCGGCCACCGTATCGACGAACAAGGCGTAGATTTCATCGACGAGCGCCTGGGCGGCGGCGCGGCCGGCGGGCGTCAGCCGTTCCACCGGATTGGGCATCGTCTTCAACGGCCCGCTGCGCACGACATCGACGCCAATGCCGAGCCTTTCCAGGAGCCCGACGACCGGGGGCGCCTGCAGAATGACGCCGATCGAGCCGGTGATCGTGGCGTTGCGCGCGAAGATGCGGTCCGCACCCACGGCGACCAGATAGGCGCCCGACGCGCCCGTCGCGCCCATGACGGCGGCGACCGGCTTGGCTGCACCGACCCTTCTCAGCGCGTCATACAGCGCCTCGGACGCGGCCGCAGATCCTCCGGTGCTGTCGATGAAGATCAGAAGTGCGCGGGCGCGGTTGTCCGCGGCGATTTCATCCAGCCGGCGCCGGAGCGCGCGGTCGTCGCGAATGAAGCCTTCGACATGGACCCGCGCCACATGGTCACCGCCCCCGGCGAACGGTTCCGCTGCCGAATACAGCACCGCCGCCAGCGCCGCTGCCGCCGCGAACAGGGCCCCGAACCGCCAGAGCCGAAGCTGGCGTTTCAGCCGCGCATGGCGGATCGGAGCAAGCGCGGCCACTGTCCTGCGCCGCTCCGGCTACTTGTCCGGGTCGTCGTTTTCTTCCTCGTCGCGCTGAGCCCGGTCCCGGAGCGCCGCGCCCAGAATGTCGCCAAGGCTCGCGCCGCTGTCGGAAGAGCCGAACTGTTCCATCGCCGAGCGTTCCTCGTCGATTTCCAGCGCCTTGATCGAAAGCTGAATACGCCGGCCGGCCTTGTCCACCTGCGTGACCTTGGCATCGACGCGCTCGCCCACAGCGAAGCGGTCCGGGCGCTGCTCCGAGCGGTCCCGCCCGAGCTCGCTGCGCCGGATGACGCCGGTGAGCTCGCCCGGCAGCGTCACCTCGAGGGCGTTGTCGAGCACGGCCGCCACCGTCACGGTCATCACCGAGCCGCGGCGCAGGGCGCCGCTGCGCGCGCCGCCGCGCGTCGCGCTCTCGAACGGGTCCTCGGTCAGCTGCTTGATGCCGAGGCTGATGCGCTCTTTCTCAACGTCCACGTCCAGAATTTTCGCCTGGACCATGTCGCCGCGGGAGAAGTCCTGCACAGCGTCGTCGCCCTGCCGGCCCCAGGCGAGGTCGGAGAGATGCACCATGCCGTCGATCTCGCCCGGCAGGCCGACGAACAGGCCGAACTCGGTAATGTTCTTGACTTCGCCCTCGACCGTGCTGCCGAGCGGGAACTGCTCCAGGAAATTCTCCCACGGATTGGCCTGGGTCTGCTTGATGCCGAGGCTGATGCGGCGCTTCTCCAGGTCCAGATCGAGGATGCGCACATCCACTTCCTGGCTGGTGGAGACGATCTTGCCGGGATGGACGTTCTTCTTGGTCCAGCTCATCTCCGAGACATGGACAAGGCCCTCGACGCCCGGCTCCAGTTCCACGAAGGCGCCGTAGTCGGTGATGTTGGTGACGCGCCCGAGATAGTTGGCGCCCACCGGGTATTTGAGCGCCACGCCTTCCCACGGGTCCACCTGGAGTTGCTTCATGCCAAGCGAGATACGCTGGGTGTCCAGGTTGAAGCGGATGACCTGCACCTCGACCGTCTGGCCGATATTGAGGGCTTCGCTCGGGTGGTTGATGCGGTGCCAGGCGATGTCGGTGACATGCAGCAGCCCGTCCACGCCGCCGAGGTCGATAAAGGCGCCGTAGTCGGTGATGTTCTTGACGACGCCGTTCAGCACCTGGCCTTCGCGCAGATTGGCGATGAGCTCGTTGCGCGCCTCGGCCCGGCTTTCCTCCAGCACCGCGCGCCGCGACACGACGATATTGCCGCGCGAGCGGTCCATCTTGAGGATCAGGAAGGGCTGCGGCGCCCCCATCAGCGGCCCGATATCGCGCACCGGACGGATATCCACCTGGCTGCCGGGCAGGAACGCGACCGCACCGGACAGATCGACGGTAAACCCGCCCTTCACCTTGCCGAAAATGACGCCCGAGACCTTGTCGTTCGCCTTGAACGCGGTTTCCAGATGGCTCCACGCCTCTTCGCGCTTGGCCTTGTCGCGGCTGAGCACCGCTTCGCCGTTCTTGTCCTCGAGGCGTTCGACGTAGATCTCGACCTCGTCGCCTGTCGAGATTTCCGCCGGCCGGCCGGGCGTCGCGAATTCCTTGAGAGGCACACGCCCCTCCGCCTTGAGCCCAACATCGATCAGCGCCATGTCGTTTTCGACCGCGATGACCCGGCCTTTGACGACCGTTCCTTCGAAGCCCTTCGTCGCTTCCAGCGACTCTTCCAGAAGGGCTGCGAAATTTTCCTTTTCGGCGCCTGCCGCGCCGGTTTCGGCAAGAGAAGTAGCCATTCGGCTGCCGCGTTCCTTTCCAATTGCAAACCGGCTGGCCATTCGCCCTCATCGACGAAAGGCAGGCCGATCCTTCCTCATCGTCCGCCCGACCCGCGTTGCAGTGCCGCGAGACGCTCCATCGCCAGCAGCCATGCCCTCTGGAAGACCGCATCCGGGGTCATCCCCGTGGTGTCGATCTCGACGGCATCGTCTGCCGGCCGCAATGGCGCGGTCAGCCGGGTGCGATCTCTCGAATCGCGCGCGGCAACCTCGGCCAGAACCTCCGGCAACATAAGCGTTTCCCCCTTTGACCGCAACTCTTCCAGACGGCGGCGCGCGCGCTCCTCCAGGCCCGCCGTAACGAACAGCTTGAGCTCCGCCTCCGGGCAGACGACGGTGCCGGTGTCGCGCCCGTCCAGCACGGCCCCCGGCGGCGTCGCCGCCACCCGCCTCTGGAACGCAAGCAGGGCGGTCCGCACGGCCGGCAGGGCAGCCACGCGGGACGCTGCATCGCCTACCGCCTCGCCGCGCAGTCCGGGATCGTCGAGCATGGCCGGGTCCAGCGTTTGCGCGTGCGCGGCGGCCTCCCCGGGGTCGTCGGGGTCACCGCCGGCGTCCAGCATGGATTTCGCGACTGCGCGGTAGATCGCGCCCGTGTCCAGATAGACATAGCCAAGCGCCGCCGCCAGCCGTCGCGCCAGCGTGCCCTTGCCGGCCGCTGCCGGCCCGTCAATGGTGACGATCACACCTCGACCGCCGCGCCGAGTTCGTTCATCAGCCCGACAAATCCGGGGAAGGAGGTCGCCACCGGCGCAATATCGTCGATCCGCACGGCCTCGCGCGCGCCCATGCCCAGCACGAGAAAGGCCATGGCGATGCGGTGGTCGAGCCGGCTTGCGATCTCGACGCCGCCGCGGGGCCGCCCGCCCGTGACCTCCAGCGTGTCGGCGCTTTCCCGCACCTTGACGCCGCAGGCCGCAAGCCCGGCCGCCATTGCGCCCAGGCGGTCGCTTTCCTTGACGCGCAGTTCGGCCAGCCCGGACATGCGGGTGGTTCCTTCCGCGAACGCGGCCGCTACCGCGAGGATAGGAAACTCGTCGATCATGCTCGGCACGCGCTCCGGCGGCACATCCACGGCGGCAAGCGGGCTCCAGGCGAGCGTGATGTCGCCCACCGGCTCACCGCCCTCGACGCGCTCATCGGCCACGGAGATTTCGGCCCCCATCTCGCGGAGCGTCTCGACCAGTCCGGCACGCCCCGGATTGAGTCCGACGCCGGCAACCGTCACGCGCGAGCCCGGCAATACGGCCGCAGCCGCAAGCGGAAAGGAGGCCGAGGAGATGTCCCCCGGCACCGACACGGGCCGCGCGACAAGCTCCGGCTCGCCGGTGAGCCGCACGACGCCGCCCTCCTCCTGCTGCACGGATGCTCCGAAATGCCGCAGCATGCGCTCCGTATGGTCGCGCGTCGGCGCGGGCTCCACCACCACCGTCTCGCCGGGCGTGTTGAGGCTGGCCAGCAGCACCGCCGACTTCACCTGCGCCGAGGCGACCGGCAGTTCATAGCGCACCGGCACCGGGAAGCCCGTGCCGACGACGGTGAGCGGCAGCATGCCGCCCGCCCGGCCGTGGAAGGCCGCGCCGAATCGGGACAGCGGCTCGCTCACCCGGCGCATCGGGCGGGACCGGAGCGAGGCGTCGCCCGTTAGGGTCGCGGTCAGCCTGTGCGTCGCCAGCAGGCCGAGCAAAAGGCGCGCTGCCGTGCCGGAATTGCCCATGTCGAGCACGTCGTCCGGCTCGGTCAATCCCCCGACGCCGCGTCCGTTGACCCGCCAGCTTCCGGGCCCGGTGCGCTCCACCTCGATACCCAGCGCGCGCATGGCGGCCGCAGTCGCCAGCACGTCTTCGCCCTCGAGCAGCCCGTCGATCCTCGTCTCTCCGACGGCGACGCCGGCGAGCATCAGCGCCCGGTGGGAAACCGACTTGTCGCCCGGTGCGCGCACCTCTCCCCGGAGGGCGCCGCAGGGATGCGAAACCGCCCTGCCTGTCCCGGTCACCGATCCGACCTCCCGATTCATTGCCCCGCCTTGTCGAATTCGTTTTGACACTACGCCGCCCTTCTGGCAAACGCTCGCCGCTTTCGTTTCATATAGTTTTCGGAGACCGCCCGTGGCCCGTCCGAATCTCGGCAGCAAGCGTGTCTGTCCCTCATGCGGCGCCAAGTTCTACGACCTCGGAAAGGATCCTGCGACCTGCCCGGAATGCGGTGCGGAACATTCCCAGGCGAGCTTCCTGAAGCCCCGCCGCGCCAAACCGCCCGCCCCGCGCGCCGCGCCCAAGCAGCCCCCGCCGAAGGAAGAGAGCGAGGACGATATCGCCCTTGACGACGAGGACGAGGACGACGGGGACGTCGAGGACCTGGACGATGGTGAAGACCTCGGCGATGTCGTTGCCGGCGGCGCCAAGAAGAACGGGGAGGACGACAGCTGAGCCGCCGGCCCGCCCTTGTCGGCAATCGGTGGCAGAGACTATATTGAGGCTTCGCGACGCGCCGGCGAAGGGCTTGCGCGTTGCGCGGACATGCGGGGGGCCATAGCTCAGCTGGGAGAGCGCTTGAATGGCATTCAAGAGGTCAGGGGTTCGAATCCCCTTGGCTCCACCAACCCGCCCGAAAGGCCCGGCCGAGCGCCGGGCCTTTTGCCGATAGGCCGCGGCGGCGGGGCTTGAGGACGCCGCGATGCCCCGCCGGGCCGTAGCTGCCGCCCCGCTGCGCCTGCTGTCCCGCAAGCGCTTCCGCCGCGCCTGGGCCGCGGGCGCGCTGGCGGGCGGCGTGCGCTGGCTCGAAGTGCTGGCCGTGGGCTGGTATGTCGTCGAAGAAACCGGCTCGCCGATGGCGGTCGCGCTGGTGCTGTTTCTCCGCCAGACGCCGATGTTCCTGCTCGGCGCATTTGCTGGCGCCATCTCGGAGCGCGGCGACCGGCGCATGATCCTGCTCGCCGCCTTCATCACCATGACCGCGATCATGGGCTTGCTGGCCGTTCTTGCATTCCTCGGCTGGCTGACGGTCTATCTCGTTGCAGCCGGGGTCTTTTGCAGCGGGGTCATCTGGGCGCTCGACTTCCCGGTCAGGCGCACCATGCTGGGCGAGCTCGCCGGACCGTCGCGCTTCGGCACCGCCATGGCCCTGGACAGCGCCACCACCAACCTGACCCGGATGCTGGGACCGCTCGCCGGCGGCGCGCTGATGCTCACCATCGGCATTTCCGGCGCCTATCTGGCCAGCGTGGCCTGTTTCGGCGGCGCCGCATTGCTGTTGCTCTTCACATCCTACCGCAGACCGCCCGCGCCGCCCGCCGGCAGGGGCATCTTCCTCGATGTCCGCGATGCCTTCGCCTACCTGCCGCATGCACCGGTGGTTCTGGGCACGGTCCTGCTGACCGTCATGATGAATGTCTTCGGCTTCCCGTATCTCAACATGATCCCGGTGATCGGCAAGGACGAACTCGAACTGGACGCCCTCGCGACCGGCTCGCTGATGTCTGCGGAAGCGGCGACGGCCCTTGCTACGGCGCTGGTCATCGCCGCGCTTGTCCGGCCGCGCCACTTCCTGCGTCTCTATGTCGTTTCAGGCGCGGCGTTCCTCGCATGCGTTATCGGCTTTTCCTTCACCCGCGGCTATCCCGAGGCCATGACTGTGCTGCTGGCGAGCGGTATCGGCTTTGCGGGCTTCTCGGCCATGCAGGGCGCGCTCATCCTGCACAGCGCCGCGCCGGCGATGCGCGCGCGGGTCATGGGCGTGATGACGGTCGCCATCGGCGCCGGCGGGCCGCTCGGCACGCTGCATGTCGGCTTCATGGCGGAGCATCTGGGCGCCCAGGCCGCCGTCGGCATCATGGCGGCGGAAGGGCTTGCCTGCATGGCGCTCGTGCTGCTGGCGATCCCTGCGCTCCGCCCCTGGCGCAGGCCCGCGCCGCCATGAGCGCGCGTCTTTCCTATTCCGGGCTTGAGGCCCATTATGGACGGCGACTCGCCAGAAGGACCTGAATTTCCATGCCCGCGCCGCTCCGCTTCGGAATCTTCCTCGCCCCGTTCCATCCGGTGAACGAGAACCCGACCGCCTGCCTCGACCGGGACATGGAGCTGATCGAGCATCTCGACCGGCTGGGCTACCACGAGGTCTGGGTCGGCGAGCACCATTCCGGCGGTTTCGAGATCATTGCCTGTCCGGAAATGTTCATCGCCGCCGCCGCCGAGCGGACCCGGCATATCCGGCTCGGCACCGGCGTCGTCTCGCTGCCCTACCACCACCCCTTCGCGCTGGCGGACCGGATGGTGCAGCTCGACCACATGACGAAGGGGCGCGCCATGTTCGGCGTGGGGCCGGGCGCGCTAGCGGGCGACGCCTTCCGCATGGGGATCGACCCGCGCGAGCAGCGCCGCATGATGAACGAGGCCCTCGACGCGCTGATGGCGCTGCTGCGGGGCGAGCGCATCTCGATGAAGACGGACTGGTTCGAGCTCCGCGAGGCGCAGCTCCAGATGCCGAACTTCACCTGGCCGCACATGGAAATGGCGGTGGCCTGCGCGCGCTCGCCGGCGGGCGGGCTGGCGGCGGGCCGGCACGGGCTCGGCATGCTCTCCATCGGCGGCACCTCGCCCGAGGCGCTGGAGGCTCACGCGAACAACTGGAAACTCTGCGAGCGGGCGGCGGCCGAGAACGGCAAGACGGTGGACCGCGGGAACTGGCGCATCGTCACGCTCGCCCATATCGCCGAGACGCGCGAGCAGGCTTACCGGAATGTCGAATTCGGCCTGGAGCTCTGGGCGCAGTATTTCCGCGAGATCGCGACCTTCCCGATCGTGCCGCCGGAGATCGACGACCCGATCGCCTATCTGACGGAGAACCGGATGGCGGTCATCGGCACGCCCGACGACATGATCGAGCATATCGAGCTCCTGCAGGAAGGCTCCGGCGGCTTCGGCGCGTTCCTGGAGCTCGCGCACAACTGGGCCGACTTCCCCGCGACCAAGCGCCATTTCGAGCTGGTGCAGCGCTATGTGATGCCGCATTTCCACGGCTCGAACGCGCTCCGGCGCGAGTCCTACGACTACAGCCACGAGAACCGGGAACTCTTCGTCGGCACCGCCGCAGAAGCCATCGCCGCCGAAATCGCAAAGGAAGAGGCCCGCAAGGCTGCCGCCGAGTGAGGCGGCGGGGTTCATCGCCGGGAGGCGCGGCAGATGGGCAGGAAACACGAGAACTACAGGGAAGACACGCCCGGCAGGGCGAATGTCGCGGACACGCCGGAACTGCTGGCCTATTACGACGAACTCGACAGGCTCGACGCCGGCGCGCTCTGGACGGTCGCGAACAGGATCGAGCCTTGGGAGCCCGTCTCGCAGTCCGTCCCGGTCGTCTGGCGCTACGGCGAACTGCGCGGCCATGTCCTGCGGTCCCTCGACCTGGTGACGCCCGAAGAGGCGGGCCGGCGGGTCGTCTATCTAAGCAATCCCGGCCGCCGGGACGTGGCGGCGGCGGTGGGCTGGATCTATGCCGGGCTGCAGGCGATGAAGCCGGGCGAAGCCGCGAGCGCGCACCGCCATTCCGCATCCGCGATCCGCTTCATCATGGAGGGCGAGGGCGCCTACACGGTCGTGGACGGCCACAAGATGACGCTCGGCCGGAACGACTTCGTGCTGACCCCGAACGGCACCTGGCACGAGCACGGGGTCGAGGCGGCGGGAAGCACCTGCATCTGGCAGGATGGCCTAGACATCCCCTTCGTCAACGCCATGGAGGCGAATTTCTACGAGGTGCATCCGGACCTCGCCCAGGCCGTCGCCTTCGAGGTGGACGACGTGACGAAATCCTGGGGCAATCCCGGACTGGCCCCGGCAGGCGGCGCCTGGACCGAGGGCTATTCGCCCCTGTTCAAATATGAGTGGCTGGCGACCTATGAGGCGCTCTGCAACTACGCCGGATGCACAGACGGCTCGCCGCATGACGGCGTGCTGATGGAATATGTGAACCCGGCGACCAACGGGCCCGTGATGCAGACCATGGGCGCCAGCATGCAATTGCTGCGGCCGGGCGAGCGCACGGAAGCGCACCGCCATACGGGCAGCTTCCTCTACCATGTCGCCAGGGGAAGCGGCCATTCGATCATCGACGGCAGGCGCTATGACTGGTCCGAGCGCGACATTTTCTGCGTGCCGTCCTGGGCCTGGCACGAGCATGCGAACGCCTCCGGGACCGAGGACGCCTGCCTGTTCTGCCTCTCGGACCTGCCGGTCATGCGCGCCCTCGGCCTCTACCGCGAACAGGCCTTCGGCGAAAATGGCGGCCGGCAGCCGCTGGTTTGAGATGTCGTCGATGAGGTTCTTCTTCCCGGCCGGGCCCGGGAGGCGGTAACGGAATGAAAGGCCGCAGGGAAGGCTCGGGAGGTTCGCGGAGAGGCGGACGAAACGGTCCGATGGGAGTTACCACCCAAACCGCAGCGCTCGCCATGCTCCGGACCGCGTTGGACGACCCCGCAGCATCGTTCCGTTCCGGCCAGTGGGAAGCAATCGACGCGCTGGCCAATCGGAGGGAGCGGCTGCTGGTCGTGGAACGAACCGGCTGGGGCAAGAGCGCCGTGTATTTCGTGGCGACCCGGATTCTCCGAAACAGAGGCCAGGGCCCGGCACTGATCGTGTCGCCCCTGCTGGCCCTGATGCGGAATCAGATCGAGGCCGCTGAACGGCTCGGTATCCGCGCTGAGACGATCAATTCCGCGAACAACGACGAATGGCCGCAACTGCAACAGGCTGTGCGGAGTGGTGAAGTCGATGCGCTCCTGATCTCGCCGGAACGCCTTGCCAATGAAGACTTCGTCAACGATGTGCTCATGCCGATTGCCGGCAATATCGGGCTGCTGGTCGTTGACGAGGCCCATTGCATTTCGGATTGGGGACACGACTTCCGCCCCGACTACCGGCGGCTGGTGAATATCCTACGGTCGATGCCCGACAATATGCCCGTCGTCGGTACTACCGCCACGGCGAACGACAGGGTCATCAACGATGTGCAGGCTCAGCTCGGCAACATAAATGTCCAGCGAGGTCCGCTGATGAGGCAGTCGCTCGCTTTGCAGACGATGCGCGTGCCCTCTCAGTCCATCCGCCTTGCATGGCTAGCGGAGCATTTGAAGGACCTTCCCGGCACAGGGATCATCTATACGCTGACGAAACGCGACGCGGACCAGGTCTCCGCCTGGCTGAACCGCAACGGCATAGCCGCCAAGCCGTACTACAGCGGCGTCACCGGCAACGGTTTCGCGGACAGCAATGCCTACAGGCAGCATCTCGAAGACCTTCTGCTGGGGAACGGGATCAAGGCGCTGGTAGCAACGACGGCGCTCGGCATGGGCTACGACAAGCCCGATCTCGGTTTCGTCGTCCACTATCAGGCGCCCGGTTCGATCATCGCCTATTACCAGCAGGTGGGCCGCGCCGGGCGGGCAATCGACCATGCCGTTTGCGTCCTGATGTCCGGCTAGGAAGACGACGACATACATGACTGGTTCCGCAGCAGCGCCTTTCCAGACGGGCAATGGGTCGGGTCGATCCTGACGGTTCTGGAACAGGGCGACGGGATGTCACTCCGCCAGCTGGAAGAGGCGGTCAATCTGCGCCGTGGGCAAATTGAACAGGCGCTCAAGTTCCTTTCGATGGAAACTCCGGCCCCGGTATTCCGGGATGGGGCCAAATGGCATCGAACGGCCGTTCACTACCGGATGGACCTTGAGCGTATCCGGCGGTTGACAGCTCAGCGTAGAGTCGAGTGGAACGAAATCGGTGCTTTCCTTGACGAGCCCGATTGCCTCATGGAGTTCCTGGCCCGCTCACTCGACGACAAGGACCCTCAGCCCTGCGGGAAATGCGCCAATTGCGCCGGAGACCCTATCGTCGCGCGCTCCTACAAGCGCCGTCTGGAAGAGGACGCAGTACGTTTCCTGCGCCGGTCCGAAACCGATCTGAGATGCAAGAAATGGGTCGCGCGGGACGCCTTCGTCCAATACGGGTTCGAAGGAAGGCTTCCTGACGAACTGCGAGCCGAGAAGGGGCGCGCCCTGTCGCGCTGGAACGACACGGGCTGGGGAGAACTGGTTGCTGAAGGCAAGCGTCGGGGCCATTTCGACGACGATCTGGTCGCCGCTACGGCCGAAATGATCCGGAGCCGTTGGCGGCCGATACCGGGGCCGGCATGGATAACCTGCGTGCCCTCCAGAAACCGGCCGGAATTGGTGCCCGATTTCGCCGCCCGGCTCGGAGAAAAGCTCGGGCTGCCATTTCTACCGCTGATCGAAAAGGCGAAGGACAACGAGCCGCAAAAGCTCCAGCAGAACAGGTTCCATCAGTGCCGCAACCTCGACGGCGTCTTCACAGTGGTCGACAAGCCGTCTGCAGAACCGGTCCTGCTTGTGGCCGATGTCGTGGATTCGGCGTGGACGATGACGGTCGTCGCGGCCCTGCTCCGGCGGTCCGGCAGCGGTCCCGTGTGGCCGTTGGCCCTGGCAACGGCCCGGTAGGAGCGCCTCCATGTTGCTGACACCCCAATCTCAAGCGGTGCTCCTCCTCAATGTCTCCCTCGGGAAATCCGACACAGGCGGCAGCAAGCCGCTCGCCCGAGGGGAGTGGGCGCGGTTCGCCGCCTGGCTGCACGACAACGGGCTGGAGCCGTCCGTCCTGCTCAAGGGAGACCTCGACGCGCTGCTCGAGGGCTGGGAGGACAGGACCGTAACGCGGGAGCGGTTACGCGCGCTGCTGAACCGGGGCGCGGCGCTCGGCCTGTCGCTCGAACGATGGGAGCGCGCCGGGCTCTGGGTGCTGACCCGCTCCGACGCCGACTATCCGGAGCGTCTGAAGTGGCGCCTCGGCAGGTCCGCCCCTGCCGTTCTCTTCGGTTGCGGGAACAGGGCGCTGCTCGGGCGCGGCGGTATCGCTGTCGTCGGCTCCCGGAATGCCGGCGGCGACGACCTCGCTTTCGCTCTCAAGCTCGGCGCCGATGCTGCCGCAGAGGGATATTCGCTGGTCTCGGGTGGCGCGCGCGGTATCGACAGGCATGCGATGCAGGGCGCGCTGGAGCGGGATGGCACGGCGCTCGGCGTTCTGGCGGACAGCCTTCTCCGCTCCGCCATGGCGGCCGATTACCGCCGATACATCCTTTCCGGCGATCTTGCGCTCGTCTCCCCGTTCAATCCGGAAGCGCGCTTCCATGTGGGCAATGCGATGGCGCGGAACGCCTGCATTTATTGCCTCGCCGATGCCGCAGTCGTCGTTTGCAGCGAAACCGGCAAGGGAGGCACCTGGACCGGCGCCGTCGAAAATCTGGAAAATCGGTGGGTCCCGCTCTGGGCAGCGCCCGACAGCGCGTCCGGTTCCGGTAACGCCGAGCTCGTCGAGAAGGGCGCCAGGCGGCTTGAGCCCGGCCCGTTCTCGCAGTTGATGGCCGACGCGCCTCCGGCCGGCCCCCTCTTCCGGAAAGAGCCGGAACCTTTCGCGCCCGAGCCGCCCAGGCACGGAACGCTGGCGGAGGCGGCACCTCCGCCGTTCGGCGAACCGCCGCAAGCGGATGACGGCCTCTATACGCTCTTCCTCGCCCGTCTGGCCGACCTCACGGCGGAGAAGCCGGTCGGCGTCCGCCGCATCGCCGAATCTCTCCAATTGCGACCGGGGCAAGTGGAGGACTGGATGCGGCGCGCTCTTACGGAAGGCCGTGTCCTCGCCGGGAAACGCCAGAGGCAGTACGCAATCTTGCCGGATGCGGCCCACATTCCCGCAAAGAGCGATCTCTATGCGTTGTTCGTGGACCGCACGGTGAGCATCGTCTCGGCTGAACCGATGCCGACTGCCGGGATCGCCGAGCGGCTCCGGGTGACGAAGCCCCAGGCGACGGAATGGCTGCGACGCGCGGCGACCGACGGCCGATTGGTCCGACGGGGAAATCTCGGATACGGGACTGCCGAAGCCACGCTGTTCGGGAACAACACCTGACCCGGCCGCCTCCTACCGCAGCAACCCGTAGAGGCCGACGCAGAGGAGGAGGCCGAGGGCGACGCGGCGGTAGAGCGCTTCGCTCGACCGGCGAAAGAGCCGCGATCCGATCCAGGCACCGGCCATGAACACGGGCAGCAACGCGACCGCGGTCAGAAGCGCCCTGCCGTCGATCAGCCCGGCCACCGCCATCATGGCAATCAGCGCGACCAGCGTGACCGCGAAATAGCCGGTGAAATTCGCCCGGTTGGTCGCCGCCGCATCCCGGCTGGACAGCAGGTAGGCCATGACCGGCGGGTTGCCGAGGCTCGTGGACGCCATCAATACGCCCGACAGCGCGCCCACGCCAAGCGTCGCCCAGAGCTTCTTTTCGCCCTCATAGCGCCATCCGGCCATCAGCAGGACCGAGAACGCCACCACGACCAGCGCGATCCCCCGCGCGATCAGGTCGGGGTCCAGCGAGACGAGGAGCCAGCTTCCGACGGGCATCAGGCAGGCGGCCGCGGCTCCCATCGGGGCGATCACCTTCCAGTCGATCTCGCGGCGCACGCCGGGGAGAAGCTGGCCGGTGACGACGATTTCCATGAGGACGATGACCGCAACGGTCTGCACCGGGCCGAACAGGATGGCGAAGACCGGCGCCATCAGCATGCCGGACCCCACGCCCGCAAAGCCCCGCATCAGCCCGGCCGCAGCCGCAACCCCCAGGGCGACAAGCAATTCGGGAGACAGGAAGTCCATCGTTCAGCGCATCTCCACCCGGCCCCGCCCGCTCCTCGCCGCAGGGGCAGGCAGCCGCCCCGGCGTTCCGGCGGCGCCGGCAACATTCCATGCCACCACTCTGCGACAGGAGCCGAGGCCCCGTCCACACAGCCGGCCGCCTCCCGCAGTCGTTATATCGGGCCGGCAGCGGCGCTTGCGATGCGCCTGCCGGCTTCAGGGTCGGCGATATGCCAGACCTCCGCGCCCGGCCAGTCCCGCGCCGCGTCGCATAGCCGGCGGTCGGCCGTCACCAGCAGCGCCTCCTCGACCTCCGCACAGGCGAGATAGAGGCAATCGTAAACCGGATGGTCGATCCTGACGGCAATGGCGGCGGCGTGAAACACGAGTTCCGCGGCCGGGGCCAACGCAACGAGGTCGCCCAGGCGGTCGAGTTCCAGAAGGTAGGGTTGCGCGTCCGCTATTTCCCGGCGCCGGGCCTTCTTCCAGATCACGTTGGCGGCTTCGATCAGTATGAAATCCGGGGCATGCAGCATGATCCCGTGGGCGAGCAGTTGCCGCGCCTCGACGGCTCCTTCTTCG
>JAPOZD010000121.1:0-3018 GCA_026706245.1 Alphaproteobacteria bacterium | reverse complement strand
CCCGCGACGCTGGCGTCAACGACCGCCTTCACCGGTCGCGGTCCTCGCGCAGGAGGAGGGTGCTGTCCGTCTGGGGGCGGCCGGCGGTGAGGGCGGCGAGGCGTGCCGTGCGGTCACGGAAACCTTCGAGGCGGGCGTGGCGCAACGCCTGCTGGGCGAGAAGGTGGCGGACCTCGCCTTCAAGCGAGCGTTGGTTCGCCTTCGCCTGGGCCTTCAGGGCGGCAACCAGCTCGTCATCGACATTGCGCACGGTGATGGTGGCCATGACTGGCGCTCCTGCCTGTGAACGGCAGTTTGCTAGCATAATGCTTGCGTTCATGCAAGATTGGACCGTTGCCGGGGTACCGTCGCGGCAATAGCCAATCAGGCAGGGAGTTCGTACCGGAAGACCGCCATCGAACTGTCCGGTGCGGACCGGCGACAGCGAAGCTTCAGGGAGTCATCGCACCATCGACCGAGACGATCCGGCACCGATGGCCGCCTTTTTCGCAAAACTTCTTGGCTGCCCGCTTTGCGTCTTCAACCGTATCCCGCAGCGCTGCCCATCCGAACCTGCTCCCCTCGCCCTGTGCGAAAGCCTTGTGTCCGGATAGTGCGAGATATCGCCGCCAACGGGTGGTCCCTTTCTCTCCCAGACCGGGAGGCGGAGGAATTCTGGCGACGGCTGCGTCATCCGGAGCGGTTTCCCAGTTCGGCGCACCGATCGCATCCAGAAACGCGTCGATTCGCGGACGCCACAAGTCGCGTGCTCCGAGTACCACAAGGCGGTGTCCGTTGTTGGAAAACCAAAGCGGTCCCACCCGGTCCAGGCGAACGGGCGCGCCATTGGCTGCATAGGCATCGAAGGCCTTGTCCACCAGTTCCGGCCAGAACAGCCGGTCGGTCGTCGAATACAGCCAGAGCGCCGGCACACTTGCCCCGTCGCCGAAGGTGCCGAAGGCATGAACGAACCCGTGCTTGCTGCAGTTGCCCTTCTTCGCTCCCCCGCGCGCACCGGCATATCCGCGCCCGCCGGCGAAGTTGACGATCGCCAGAAGGCCGGGCGGCGGATTCATCGCGAGAGCGCTTGCCGCAAACCCGCCGCCCGAGAGGCCGGCCGCAACCACCCTGGAGCCATCCACATCGGACTGCTTTGCAAGCGCCTCGATGATCGCCGCAAAGTCTTTGGCGCCGGTCTGCGCTGCGCGCACATATGTCCTCCTGTTGGCATCGGCGCACTTGCCGTAACCTTCCCGGGAGGCCCCCGAAGATGAGGCATATCCCCGACGCGCGAAAATGACTGCCTTGTATCCGCGGCGCGCGAAGTCCTCGGCTACCGCCAGCAGCATGCGGATGCGCAACTTCTTTTTCGCCGCCTTGCCTCCCCGCGTGGGCGTGCCGTGAGAGATAACAGCGAGCGGGAACGGTCCGCTGCCAGGAGGCGTCACGGTCAATGTTTCAAGCTCGTAGTTTGAGGAGTCTATACGAACCGCAGTCCTGCCCTTGGAGACCTTTAGCTCTGAAGCCGCAATCGCCGGAATCTTCGGTCCGGGCACAACCGCCACGGTGAAATTCCGGTCGATTCGTCCCTCGGCCGAAGTCGAAGCATGGGCTTCAACTCCCGATTGACCCAGGAGCAGCGCCAGAAACCCGACGAGCCAAATTCCATTGCGACGCATCTGTTTTATTCTCCCTCTCCGGAACACCCGCATGTCACCGGGCGCTGACGCTGCCTCGGTTCGATGACGGACTTCCCAAATCAAGTTAAACCCCGTGGCGTGGGCGTCTTCCTGCCGGCGGCCAAGGGCGGCGTTTCGGACGGACGGCCTTGACACGCTTGCAGGTGTAGCCAACCACTCGATGCGGGTATTCCCCGATATTGGGGCATAATCCTGAAAAACTTGATTATGCGCCTCTATCCGGCGAAGCCTTCAATTGTCGGCTTGCAGGATTGCACCGGGAGCGCTGTCGGCGCGACGGAAGAGGTCCCGCCGGATCACGGCGCTCTCGGACGGCCGAACCTTGATGCGGGCGAGATAGCCGCCGGTTCGACGCCAGATGGAATCACAGACGGTTCCCTGAACGCACGAAACAGCGATGCCTGCCCTTCTCACCGAAAAGATACGGGCAATTGCAAGTCGGCAGCCCCGCCGTCAGCCGCGCCGGGCGGCCGCGCGTTTGCGGCGGAGGTTGGCGACGCGACGGCCGGGGCGACGTTCGCGCTCCAGGCCGTAGCGCTTCAGGAAACGCTGCACCGTGGAGGTCCCGAACACCGCGCCCTCGGCGGCCAGCCGGTCGCGGAGCGCGCGGATGCTGAGCGACGGCCGCTGTTCCAGGATACGGAAAATCCGCTCCCGCTCCGCCTCGATCCGCCAGGACTGGAGGTCGCCGCCCCTCGCGTCGGCCCGCAGGTGCCCGCGTTCGCGCCAGCGCTCCACCCAGCGGGTGACGCTACTGCGGCTGACCTCGAAATGCCGGGCCGCGGCCGTCAGGCTCATCCCCTTCTCCAGCACCGCCGTCACCGCCAGGTGGCGCAGGTCCTCGCCATACGCCCTCCCCCGCAGATACGCTTCCCTGCTGTCCGTCATCGCTCCTCCCCGGCTGCATCCCGTTTCGTTCCCGCCCGCTTCGGTCGGCACAGGAACGCCGCTCCGGCCCGGGATTCGCCGCCCTGCCGGCATCGCCCCGCCAGACCCGCCGCGCGGGCGGATTTGCAGCAGGCCGGTCGGCACAGACGCGGCCGGGGCGCGCTCCTCCCCTGTCCGGCCCCGAGGCCGGATTCGCCCTTCGAAATCCCGAGTAGCGCCACAATGCGGCCCATGCCGCAGGCGCTCAGCATCGTCAGGTCATGCGCCCAATCGTTCCCGATTTATACCTGTGAAAAGCCAATATAGGGACTTTTATCCTCTTGTAAACCCCTGTCCGGGAAAAAGGGGCTTATACCAGCGGTTGTTGATCGGAACCGATGACAGTCTTCCCCAATCATCGCCCCGGCCTCCCCCATCGTCGCCCCGGCCTCCGAGCCGGGGCCTCGCGCCG
>JAPOZD010000120.1 GCA_026706245.1 Alphaproteobacteria bacterium | reverse complement strand
GGGGCGCCGTCATCTGCAACAGCGACGCCGCCGCGCCGGCGGTCGCGGACTACGTAATGGCGGGCGTCATGGAAGCGTTCCATCGCGGTGAGGAGCGGCGGAAGCAACAGCGCGGCCGGTTGTGGCACCGGGTCGAGTTCCGGGAGATCACGGACACGCGCTGGCTGGTGTTCGGCATGGGCCATATCGGACGGGCAGTGGCAAGGCACGCAAAAGGGTTCGACGCGCATGTGACGGGCGTGCGCCGGAATCCCGCAGGCGACGAGCCGGCGGATGGCACGATCGCTCCGGCAGGGCTTGCCCGCGCGTTGCCCGAGGCCGATGTCGTCGTGCTGACAGCGCCGCTGACGGAGGAGACGCGCGGGTTGGTCGATGCGGCCTTTCTCGGCGCGATGAAGGCAGGCTCCGTGCTGGTGAATGTCGCGCGCGGCGGGCTGGTGGACGAACGCGCGCTCCTGGCCGCGCTCGACCGGGGCCGCCCGGCGCATGCGGTGCTGGACGTATTCGAGGAGGAGCCGCTGCCCGCATGGAGCCGCTTCTGGTCGCATCCGCGCGTGCTGATGAGCGCACATTGCGCCGCAGCCTCGCCCGGCACCGCCCGGCGCAACGACGCGCTCTTCCTCGAAAATCTCGACCGCTTCCTCGCCGGCAGGCCGCTCAGGATGCAGATCGACCCGGCGCTGCTGGCCGGCGGGGCTGGATAGGTATCGATCCGCCTTCAGTCCTCGGTCCAGACGGCGAGCTCGTTGCCGTCGGGGTCGGCGAAGTGGAAGCGCCTCCCGCCCGGGAAGCCGTAGGCGGGCTTCACGATCCTGCCGCCGGCCTCCTCGATGCGCCGTTGGACGGCCTCGAGGTCTTCGCTGTAGAGCACCACCAGCGGCCCGCCCGGCCTGGCCTCGCCGTCCAGTGCATTGAAGCCGCCCTTCATGCGCCCGTCGGCGAACTCGGTGTAGCCGGGGCCGAAATCGGTGAAGGTCCAGCCGAAAGCACGGCCGTAGAACGCCTTCGAGCGGGCGGTGTCGGCCACGGCGAGCTCGACATAGTCGATGCGGACGGCCGCCATTCCCTCACGCCTCGCGGCGGTCGCCCTCCGGGCGCACCCAGGCCATCAGCACGAGGCCGACGGCGAGCAGCGCCAGGATCGGCACCACCCCCACGCGCTGGCTGCCGGAGAGGCCCGTCGCCAGCGCCACCAGGAAGGGTGCGATGAAGGAGGTGGCCTTGCCCGTCAGCGCATAGAGGCCGAACGCCTCCGCCATGCGCTCCCGATCGGCCTGGTGGACGAGCATCGTGCGGGACGCCGCCTGCAGGGAGCCCGCCGTCGCGCCGATGACGGCGCCGCAGACATAGAAGGCGATCATCGGCAGGGAGGAGGGCGCCTCGGCCGTGCCCACGGCGATGAACAGCACTTCGTGCGGCGCAATGGTCATGATGGCGGCTGTGGCCACCGTGAGCGCAACAATGTTGAACAGGATCACGGGCTTGGGCCCGCGCCGGACGTCCTGAAGCCCGCCGGCCCAGGCCCCGAAGGCGCCGAAGACAAGGATGACGAGGCCGAACACGCCGATCTCGAACAGCCCCCATCCGAGCACGCCGGAGGCGTAGATGCCGCCGAAGGTCCCGATTCCCAGTATCGCGTCGCGGTAGAACATGGAGGCGAGCAGATAGGCGAGCAGGCTCGGCCGGGACGGCAAGCCGGCGAGCGTCTGCTTCAGGTTTTGCAGCCCTTCCCTGACGGCGTCTGCAGTCGCGCCCGCACGGCGCTTCACGTCCGGCGACCAGAGGAAGAAGGGCACCATGAAGACCACATACCAGAGGGCCGAGAACGGCCCGGTCGCGCGGGCGCCCTCGCCCTGGGCCGCGTCGAGGCCGAAGACCGGGGTGATGCCGAGCATCGTCCTGTCCGAGCCGGGGGCCGGCGTCATCAGGCCGAGCACGATGACGAGCGCCACCAGGCCGCCCCAGTAGCCGAACGCCCAGCCGGAGCCCGATATGCGTCCGAGCTCTTCATGCGGGCCGACTTCCGGCAGAAGCGAGTTGACGAAGACGGTGGCGATCTCCGCCCCGATCAGCGCCACCGCCAGCAGCACGAGGACCGCCAGCGGATCGTCCATCCCCGGTGTGGCGAGCCAGAGGCCGGTAACGCCGACAAGGTAAATCAGCGAGAACGCCAGTATCCACGGCTTCCTCGGTCCCTGCGCGTCCGCGACCGAACCCAGCACGGGAGCCGAGAGCGCCATCAGCACCGATCCCGCCGCAATCGCGTAGCCCCATATCTCCTGGCCGACGACCACATTCTCGGCCACCCGGGAGGCGAAATAGGGGCCGAAGACGAATGTCGTAATGACCGTGTGGAACGGCTGGTTCGCCCAGTCGAAGGACATCCAGCCCCAAAGACGCTTGCCTCCGGCTTTCATCGGCGCCTCCTCTTCGGCGGCCGGGCTTCCGACCTCCCGGCATTGTAAAACACCGTCGCCAGCGGGTCACATGGGGTCGGGCCCGCTATCGGCCCTGCTGTGCTCAATCCTTGCGCGGCCTGGCGCTGTAGTCGCCGAAGGGGGCGTCGCGCGCGGCGGCGGTGCGGCGCATGCCCTGTTCGCCGAGGCTCTCGGCCCAGCGATAGGCTTCCTCGGTGTGGCGCGTCATGCCGTCGAACAGCGTGCCGAGCAGCTGCGTCGTGCGCAGCCCCATATTCTCGAAGGCCTGGTTGATGAGCAGCTTGTTGAGCGCCAGCTGGTTGGCCGGGATGTGCTCGAAGCGCCTCGCATGGGCCTCGATGCGCTCGTCCAGCTCTTCCGGCGGGCAGACATGGGAGACGAGGCCGATGCGGTGCGCCGTTTCCGCGTCGATGGCGTCGCCGCTCAGCAGGAACTGCTTGGCGTGCTCGAGCCCGAGGCGATAGACCCAGAGCATGGTCGTCGGCGTGCCGTAGATCCGGGACGGCGCGTAGCCGATATAGGCGTCCTCGGCCATGAACAGCAGGTCGCAGCAGAGCACGAGGTCGGTCGCGCCGCCGACCGCCCAGCCGTGGATCGCGCCCAGCACCGGCTTCGGGCAGTCCCAGATCTTCATGAACCGCTCGACATTGCGGCCCATGCTGCGGTAGTCGCGCACCGGGTCCCAGGCGCCGGGGCGCGGCTCCGGGCGCGGCGCGTCGTAGGGCTGGGACCAGCCGGCTTCCAGCGAGGCGCCGGTCGCCTCCAGGTCGTAGCCGGCGGTGAACGCCCGGCCCTTGCCGCGCAGCACGACCGCGCGCACGGGGGCCGAGGCGGCGGCGCGGTCGATGGCGTCGGCCACGCCTTCGACCATCTCCTCGGTCAGCGTGTTGAGGCGTTCCGGCCGGTTGAGCGAGACGACGGCGACGGGCCCCCGCTCCTCATAGAGGACGACCGGCTCCGCCACGGGCGCCGTCACTCCAGCCCGAGCAGCCGGTCCAGCGCCTCGCGGGTGAGCGCATCGCCGGCGAGGAACGTCCCGTCCACCTCTATGGCGGGCGTTCCCCTTATGCGGGCAGCGTCGAGGCGGTCCTGCGCCTCCTCGTCCATCATCAGGTCCCGCCGGGCAAAGGCGACGCCGCGCGACTCCAGATAGCGCTTGACCTGCTCGCAGGGCGCGCAAAGCGGCGTGGTGTAGAGCGTGACCTCCGGCGCCGCCGTCATGGCGCTCACACCCTGCCCGCCGCGCGAAGTTGCCGGTATTCCTCCTTGCGCGCCATCCATTGGGCGTGCGTGGCCTCGTCCTGCCAGGGCTGCTCGGCGGTGAAGACGAGGCGCTTCCAGTCCTCGCCGGCGCTCCAGCGGAAGCCGGCCTCGCGCGTGGTGCGCGGCCCCTCCGCCTCCTCCAGCAGGTCGAGCGCCATCTGGAAGATTTGGCGCTGCTGGTCCACGTTCCAGGGCTCGCCGCAGGGGCTGCCGAGGGGGAAGTCGGTGAAGACATAGCGGGCGACGCCGCAATGCTCGACGATGTCTCGCGCCGCCCCGATCACCACGGTCGGGATGCCCGCCGCCTCGATATGCCTGCTGATCAGACTCACGGTCTGATGGCAGACGGGTCAGACGGGCACCATGAGCAGCGCGTCGATGCCGTCCTCGCGGCACCAGGCCAGCGCCTTGGGCGCCTCCTCGGTCATCACCTTGCGCTTGCTGTAGTTGTTGTAGCAGCCGTAGAGCCGGTCCGGCATGCCGGCGACCCGCCCGTCCGCCACGGCTTCACGCAGGCGGTCCACCGGGTAGTAGGCGTTGACGTCGTCGAGATGGGTGGCGAAGCGGTCGAAGGACCTGGTGCGGCTGTAGAGCTTCTCCGTCGGCGTGTCGGCGGCGAAGGAATAGACGCCGCGGAAGTCCTCCTCGAAGACGGGGTTTTCTTCCGTCTCCGGGTCGTAGCGCACCGCGATCTCGCTGGTGCCGATCAGCCCGACGCGGCACTCGACAAGCGGCTTCGCGAGCCGCGCGAACGGCGCCTCCTCGAAATGCGCCCACTCATAGGGCTTCTCATAGCCCTGCCGGATATAGTCGTCTCGCGTGCGGTCGATATAGCGCACCGGTTCCATGCACCGCCTCCTTCCAGCCTCGGCCCGCCCGATTAGACGCCCCGCGCCGCCCGACGGTCAAGACGGAGCGATCCGAATTGCGTTGACCGGCCGCGGCATCCCCGGCGTGTCATGTTTTGTCATGATCCGCATGCCGAGGGTTTATATGACGTAGCCGAATTGGGCATGAAGCCGTCCTTTCGGGCAGGGGCTGCGGGTATTCCATCCGGTTTCCCGGACCTGGTGTTTTCGGCATGTGCCCTTCCTTTCGTTCCGTCTTCGCCCGTTCTACCCCCCTGCCGCGCCGAACGCGGCGAACACCACAGGTGGCGGCGTTGGCGCCGCCGCCGCGCCGAACGCGGCGAACATGGCAGATGGCGGCGTTGGCGCCGCCCCGGCTCGCCGGGTGGCGGGACCCTGTTTCGCGCGTTTCGCGCGTGCGCCCGCGCCCGCGTGTCGGCGCCGGCGCGGTTCGCGCGCCTGATTGCGCGCGCGAGACAGCGGACACACTTCTCCCATCCATTTCTCGGGTATTTTTTCGCGCCGGTGCGAAACGGCTCCCAGGACGCCGTCTCGTTTCCTGCAAGCCATTGTAGCACAGATTTTGATAAAATCAACTCTTAGTCAAGAATTATTGCAAATAATTCGTGAACAGTGCACTGACGATAAATCCATGCTACGGCGCGGGGAGCAGCACGCCGGGGTTCATGATGCCGGCGGGGTCGAGCGCGGCCTTGGCGCCCCTGAGCGCGGCGGCGAAGATGTCGGAGCGCTGGCGCTCATACCAGGGCATGTGGTCCCGCCCGACGGCATGGTGGTGGGTGATGGTGCCGCCGGCGTCGATGATCGCGTCCGAAACCGCGTTCTTGACCGTGTCGTATTGCGCCGAGAGGCGGCCCTGCTCGCCCAAGCCGATAAAGGTGAAATAGGGCGCCGGCCCGTCGGGATAGACATGGGTGAAGCGGCAGGCGACGATCCCCGGGCGCCCCGTCGCCTCCTGGAGCGCGCGTGCCGCCGCGCCCGCCACATCGCGGTGGAAGTCCTCGAACCGGTCCCAGGTGATCGCGGTCTCGAAGGTCTCGCGGATGATGGCGCGCGCGGTCAGCATCTCGCGCATATGCCCGCCCTTGATGAAGGCGTCGCGCCAGCGCGCGGCCGCATTGCCGCCGCCGCCTCTCTCCTCCGGCAGGCGTCCCCCGTGATCCCGGCAGCATTCGAGCGCGCGCGCCATCCAGGCGTCGAGGGGATGGTCGGCGCTCTCGAAACCCAGCACCAGCACAGCGGCCGAGCCGTCTCCCGCGCCCGACCAGCGCACCTCGTTATGGTCCAGCAGGCGCAGATTGGCGGGATAGAGTCCGGCCTGGGAGATGGCGCGCACGGCCTCCGCCCCGTCCATGAACTGCTCGAACTCGACCGAGTGGCCGGCGCGGAAGGTCGGACGGTCCTGCAGGCGCATCCAGGCCTCGGTGACGATGCCGAGCGCGCCCTCGGAGCCGAGGAACAGCCGGTCGGGGCTCGGGCCCGCGCCGGAGCCGGGCAGGCGGAAGCTGTCATGTACGCCGGCCGGCGTCACGGCGCGCACGCTCTCGGTCATGTCGTCGATATGGGTGAGCCCGGTGGCGTAGTGGCCGGCGCCGCGCGTCGCGATCCAGCCGCCGAGGGTCGAATATTCGAAGCTCTGCGGGTAGTAGCGCAAGGTCAAGCCGTGCGGGCGGAGTTGTTCTTCGAGGTGGGGACCGTAAACCCCCGCCTGGATGCGGGCGGCGCGCGAGGTGCGGTCGATCTCCAGCACCCGGTCCATGGCGCCCATGTCGATGGAGACCGCGCCCTTGTAAGCGCCGCCGACATCGGGATGCACGCCGCCCACCACCGAGGAGCCGCCGCCGAAGGGGATCGCCGCTGCGCCCGCTTCCGCGCACCAGTCGAGCAGCGCCGCCACCTCGTCCTCGTCGCGCGGGCGGGCCACCAGGTCCGGCGCGCCGGCGAAGTCGCGGTCCATGATGCGGACCTGCTCGTGGAAGGACCGCCCGAAGGTATGCACCAGGCGCTCCCACTTGTCGTCCGTGCAGACGGCCGCGAGCGAGGAAGACGGCGCCAGGCGCGGCGGGGCGAGCTCGATCTCGTCCACGGTCGGGAACGGCCGGGCCTCGAAGCCGTCCACCCCGAAGACCGCGGCATAGTCCGCCTCGAAGGGCTTCATCTCCTCGTCGGTGAAGCCCTCGCCGACCTTGCCCCAACCCCAGAATTTCCGCCGCGCCATCGCCCCGTCTCCCTGTCGCAGACGGGAATTCTGGCATGCCGGCCGCCGGGGCGGAAGGGGGTGGCGAAGCAGCGGCCGGAACGGACGGTTCGTTGGATAGGTCCCGGGATATGCGATGTCATTCCCGATTCAGCGGGAAGAGAGTGATCTCGGCGTCCGTTGAGACCTCGAGGACGTGGTTGACCATGACCTGCGTCGGGTCGCCGAGTTCCGACAGATAGCGGATGGCGGCACGCAGGAGCGTCTCGGATTCCCGACGGTCGAGGCAGGGCAGGATGATGAGGCCCGGGTGTACGTCCTCCGATGCAACGAGAGCCCGGAAATCGCGGGCGTTTGCCGTGACGAGAACAAGGTCTTCGTCCAGGCAACGCTGAAGGACGGCATGGTCCGGTTGGCCGAGGCCGCCGAAGTCGCGGGGGTGCATTGCAAGATGGAGGCCTTGCCGGTTGATCGCGCCTGCGATGGCCGGCGAAAGGCACTCGTCCAGAAAGAGCCGCACAGGGAGAGGGGCCGGGCGTCAGGACGCGGTTTTCCACGGGCGACCGGCGGGGCGGCCCCGAAGGGGGTGGCTCCTGGCGTAGAGTTCCGCCGTCTCGAATGCCCTCGGATCGATCTCGGGATAGTCCTCGACAAGATCGTCGATGGTTTCTCCGCCGTCGAGGCGTCCAAGGACGGAATAGACGGTGATTCGCGTCCCCCGGATTACAGGAGTGCCACCCAGGATATCGGGGTCGGAATGGATAAAGGCCTCGCGGTCGCGCAGGTACCGGTCGGTTGCAGCTACAAGCTCTGCGGGCACGTTCTCAAGATGGAGGACCGTATAGGGAGAGAATTCGATGTTTTCGAGCCGGGGCCACTCCATGCCGGCGAGGCGCTGCCAGATCTTTTTCTTGTGGGTTACGGGCAGTCTTGTGAGGCGGGCGGCCTTCAGGGCATGGAAGAAGACGACGGCGCCGCGGGGAAGGTGGCGGGTGGGCTTGCTATTGTTGTGCAGGGTGGCGGGGAAGGTGGGAACGATCTTCGACTGGATGGCCTTTTCGATGGTTCCCGGCGCGACGCCGGAAAGCTCCGCAGTTTCTCTGACGGTGAAGTCGGCCTGGTGAGCCATAATCAATTCCCTTTCGGTAAAGAATATGCGGCGCGTTCGACCGGTTGACAAGCCGGGGGCGGGGGCAGGCGCTCCCGCAGCCCGTCAGCGCCTTATACGCATCAGCAGCACCAGCGGCAGCGCGGCGAGGGCGACGGCGGTGTAGGCCGCGAAGGCGTTGAGATAGCCGATCATCGCGGCCTGCTGGCCGATCTCGCCGCTGAGCGCGGCAAGGCCCGAGGCCGTGCCCGTGTCGATGACCGCGAGCGCCTCATTGTAGGGGGTGACGAATTCCGTCAGCCGCCCGTAGTTCACGCCGCCCGTGCGCAGCAGCACCGTCACGCTGACCGAGATGAAGAAGCTGGAGCCCAGATTGCGCATCAGGTGATAGACGGAGGAGGTCTCCGGCAGGTAGCGCGGGTCGAGGGTCGAGAAGGTCGCGACCGTGAGCGGCACCCAGGTGATGCCGACGGCGACGCCCTGCATCCAGGAGACCAGCGCCACGTCCCACCAGGTCGCGTTGGTGTCGAATTGCATCATGATCCAGCCAGACGCCGCCATGATGCCGAAACCCGCCGTCATGCCGATGCGGGGGTCGAGCCTGCCGACATACATGGCGAGGAAGAAGCCGAGGATCGCGCCCACGCCCCGCGCCGCCACCAACTGGCCGACCACGGCGTTCGGGAAGCCCGCCAGGTCCTGCAGCATGGGCGGCAGCATCACCATCGGGGTGAAGTTCAGCATGCCGTATATGCCGACAATGCAGAGCCCGAGCGCGTAGTTGCGGTCGAGCAGCAGCTTGAGGTTCAGGAACGGCCGCCGGGTGGTCAGGCTGTGGGCCAGGAAGATGTAGAGGCCGATGCCGGCAAGACAGGCTTCCAGCAGGATCTCGGTCGAGTCGAACCAGTCGCGCCGCTCGCCCCGGTCCATCATCAGCTGAAAGCAGACGACCGCGACGGAGAGCGCAAGGAACCCGGTCCAGTCGAGCCGCGCGCGACGGAGCCTGCCGCCGTCGGTCAACACCAGCCACATCGCAAGCCAGCTCGCACCCGCCACCGGCACGACCATGAAGAACGCCCAGCGCCAATTGTAGACTTCCGTCAGGTAGCCGCCCACGACCGGGCCGATGACGGGCCCGACGACGACGCCCATGCCGAACGCCGCCATGGCGGTGCCGTGCTGCGCGCGGGGATAGGTGTCCTGGGTAATGGCCTGGGCGAGCGGGATGATCGGCGCTCCCGCTGCGCCCTGGACGACGCGGAAGAGCACGAGCGACTCCAGCGATGTCGCGAAGCCGCAGCCGAGCGTGGCCGCGCCGAAGACCGCCATGCCCCAGAGCATCACCGCGCGGCGTCCGAAACGGCCCGTCAGCCATCCGGTCATCGGCGTCACGATGGCGGTCGCGACGATGTTGAAGGTCATCGCCCAAGCGATCTGGTCCTGCGTCGCGGAGAGCGAGCCCTGCATTTGCGGCAGCACCGTCGAGACGACGAGCACGGTGGTGCCGTAGAGCGTCGTGGAAAGCGTCACGGCGGCGAGGATCGACGCCCGCCTGAGCGCCGAGAGGTCCCTGCCTCCGAACGCCTCCTCCCCGTTCACGGAGCGAGGACGCGCATAAGGAAACGCCGGGCCTCCGCGCCGATGCCGGGCGCCTGGCTCTCGCGGGGACCGGCGATATTGAGCCGGCGGACGCCGTGGAGGCGGAGCCAGGCCGCGGCGGCGGGCGCCTGCACCCGGCGCGAGAGGTCGGCGATGCGCAGCGGGCGGCCCGACCACCGGGCGATGGCGGCCGTGAGGCGCGTGCCGCCGGTGAGCGGCCCCCGGCAGAGGATCAGGGTCGCGTCGCTGTCGCGGACATTCAGGCGCGTGCGGACCCGGTAGGCGGCGCTCGCCGTCTCCGTGAGGGGATAGCGTTCGGGGACCGGGCCGTCCTCGGCGCGCCGGCCGCGCGGGCACCAGCCGCCGACGGCGAGGCCGAGCGCCAGCGCGGCATCGAGGCCGGCCCGGTCCACGCCCGTCTGCCCGCCCGAAACGATCTCCTCCACCGGATGCGTCATGGCCGCCGCGATAGCACGACGAAGCGCGCGCACAGAAGCCCGAGCGAGATGGCCGTCGAAAGGATCACCGCCTCGAACAGCCCGGCCACGCCCCGCTCCAGGGCGAACGCCAGCAGCAGCGAGAGCGGCACCATGCAGCCGATGAAGGCGAAGGCCTGGAGCGCCGTCGGCACCCAGGCGTCGGCGCAGCCGCGCAGCGCGTTCAGCATCAGCGTCTGCCCGCCGTCAAAAAGGGGCATGAGGCCGGCCAGAACCAGCACCGGGACGGCGGCCGCAAGCACGGCGGCCTCCGACGAGTAGATGGCGGCGAGGGGCCGGGCGAGCACCGCCATGAGCGCGCCTGAGGCGGCCATGAGGACGATCGTGACCGCAAGCCCCATCCAGCCGGCGGCGATCCAGCGCCGCCGGTCGCCGCGCCCGTAAGCGTTGCCGATGCGAACGCTGGTGGCGATGCCGACGCCGTTCGCCACCATGAAGATGACCGAGATCACGTTCAGCACGATGGAGAAGACGGCGAGCGGGACCGTGCCGAGCCAGCCGGCGAACAGGTGGATGGCGGTGAAGGCCCCCATCTCGACGGCGATGGCGACGGCCGCGGCGTAGCCCACCATGCGCTGCACCCGCCAGCGCCGCCAGGCCCAGTCGGCGCGGACGCGGACGCCCAGCCGCGTCCGGTCCGGCATCCACCAGGCCCAGGCGAGTAGGAACGACGCGAGCCCCCAGCGTATGCCGGTGGTGGCCCAGGCCGAGCCTTCCGCGCCCAGCTCGGGCAGGCCGAACAGGCCGTGGACCAGCAGCAGGTCGGCCGGGATGTTCACGAGGTTGGCGGCGACGATGGCCCAGGCGGCCGGGCGCGGGCGCCGCACGCCTTCGAGGAAGAAGGCGGTGGCGAAATAGAGGAAGGCGGCCGGATAGCCGAGCGCCAGGATGAAGAAGACCCGTCCGGCGCCGGCCGCCACGTCCCCGCTCTGCCCGGTGAGCAGCAGCACCTCGCGCCCGAACAGCCCGAGAATCAGGCCGACAATGCCGAAGGCGAGCGCAACCGGCACTGCGCGCCGCCACGCGGCCCCGCTCTCGGCCTCTTCGCCGCGCCCCATGGCCTGCGCCGCCGCGACCGTGGTGCCGGTGAGCAGCCCCATCACGGTCAGCAGCAGCGGCAGATAGACCGCGACGCCGAGCGAGAGATAGCCGAGCTCGGCCGAGGAGTAGCGGCCGACGATGATCGTGTCGGCCACCGTCATCGCCAGCACGCCGGCGCGGCTCACCACCACCGGCAGGGCGAGCCGGTAGAGGTCGGCCAGATGGCCGAGGACGAGGCGGCGGCGAAGGCGCATGGGCGGCAATCGGCCTTTCTGTTAGCGTCGCGGGCGGCGGCGGGAGGCGGGGCCCATGCGGATTGCGGTCGGCGGATTTCACCACGAGACGAATACTTTTGCGCCGACAAAGGCAAGCTTCGAGATGTTCCGCCGCGCCGACGGCTGGCCGGGGCTCTGCCGGGGCGAGGCCGTTCTTGCCGATACCGCCGGCATAAACCTGCCGATAGCGGGCTTCCTGGAGGCGGCGCGCGCGTCCGGCCGCGACTTCGCGCCGCTGGCCTGGGCGAATGCCAGCCCCTCGGCCGAGGTCGAGCAGGAGGCCTATGAGCGCATCACCGGCATGATCGTGGACGGCCTGCGGGACGCGGGGCCGGTGGACGCGGTCTATCTGGACCTCCACGGCGCGATGGTGGCCGAGCATCTGGAGGACGGCGAGGGCGAGCTGCTGCGCCGCGTGCGCGACGTCATCGGCCCCGACACCCCGCTGGTGGCAAGCCTCGACCTGCATGCCAATGTCTCGCCGCTGATGGCGGAGAAGGCGGACGCGCTCGTCGTCTTCCGCACCTATCCGCATGTCGATATGGCGGAGACGGGCGCGCGGACGGCCCGCCTGCTGGAGCGCATCCTTGCCGAGGGCCGGCCTGCAAAGGCGTTCCGGCAGGTCCCCTTCCTCATCCCGCTGACGGCGCAATGCACACTGGTGGAGCCGGCGGCGGGCCTCTATGCGGGCCTGGACGGGCGGGAGCGGGGCACTGTGCGCTCCGTGTCGCTCGCCGGCGGCTTCCCGCTCGCCGATACGCCGGACTGCGGGCCGGCCGCGCTCGCCTATGCGGCCGACGGGCGGACAGCGGCCGAAGCGGCCGAGGCGCTGGCGGACGCCGTGCTGGAAACGCGCGGGCGGTTCGCTGCCGATTTCCTCTCGCCCGAAGAGGCGGTGGCGCGCGCGGACCAGGCGGGGCGCGCGGGCCGGCCGGCCGTCATCGCAGACAGCTGCGACAATCCGGGCGGCGGCGGCGACGGCGACACGACGGGCCTCCTGCGCGCGCTGGCGGCCGCGCGGCCGGAGGGCGCGGTGCTGGGCCTGCTGATCGACGCGGAAGCCGCCGCCGCCGCGCATGAGGCGGGCGAAGGCGGACGGCTGGCGCTGGCGCTCGGCGGGCGCTCGGGCATAGCGGGCGATGCGCCCTTCGAGACCGGTGCCGTGGTGCGCCGGCTCGGCGACGGGGCGTTTACCTGCACCGGGCCCTTCTACGGCGGCAACCGGATGCAGCTCGGGCCGATGGCGCTGCTGGAGATTGCCGGCGGCGTGCGGGTGGCGGTGGCGAGCCGCAAGGTGCAGGCGGCGGACAGGGAGATGTTCCGCCATCTGGGCGTAGAGCCGGCGGACTGCCGCATTCTGGCGCTCAAGAGCTCGGTGCATTTCCGCGCCGATTTCGGGCCGATCGCCGGCGAGGTGCTGATCGCGGCGGCGCCCGGCCCCGTGGCGGCGGACCCCGGCGCGCTCGCCTTTACCCGCCTTCGTCCGGGCGTGGCCAGGAGGCCCTGAAGAGGGGCAGCAGCGCGATCCCGGCCGCGAAGCCGCCGATATGCGCCCAATAGGCGATCTCGCCGCCTTCGCCCAGGGTCGAGAGGCCGAAGAAGAACTGCACCGCAAACCAACCCGCCACCAGCATCCAGGCCGGCAGGCGCAGCGGCACGACGAAGAACAGCACCAGGATGCGCGCGCGGGGGCTCAGCACCAGATAGGCCCCCAATATGCCGGAGATGGCCCCGCTCGCCCCGATCAGCGGCACGGCCGAGGCGGGTTCCGTCAGCCCGTGGGCGAGTGCGGCCAGCACCCCGCAAAGCAGGAAGAAGACGGCGAAGCGCAGATGGCCCATCGCGTCCTCGACATTGTCGCCGAAGATGTAGAGGAAGGCCATGTTGCCGAGCAGATGCGCGAAATCGCCGTGCAGGAACTGCGTCGTCACCAGCGAGAGGGGTGCGGGCAGGATGGCGAGGTCCGGGCGCAGGTGCAGATCGCCCAGCAGCCGCCCCGGCACGAAGCCGAGCGCCAGCAGCCTGCGGTATTCCAGCGCTTCCGGCAGCCCCGACTGCCAGATGAACACGACCGCGCAAAGCAGGATCGCGCCCCAGGTGACGAAGGGCGTGTCGATGCGCGTGCGCTCATTGTCGTCATGGATCGGCATGAACGGCATGGGTGCGAGAGTAGCAGCTTGCCGCCGCCCGCGTGCTACTCTCGCCTCCGAAGACGGCGGCGGGCAAGGGGGCGCGGGGCCTCATGGAGACTCTCTGGTCCGACCGGGAGGCGGAGGCGGCGGTCGCGCGCTGGGGCGCGGCGGGCGCGGACCCGGACCTCGCGCTCCGGGTCTATACGACGCGCCTCCTCGGCGGCGAGCCGCGCCTCGTGCTGCATGGCGGCGGCAACACCTCGCTCAAGACGCGCATGACGGACCTCGCCGGCGACGAGGTGGAGGTGCTTTGCGTCAAGGGCTCGGGCTGGGACATGGCGCGGATCGAGCCGTCCGGCCTGCCCGCGGTCCGGCTCGCCCCGCTCCGGCGCCTGAGGAACCGCGAGGCGCTCTCCGACGAGGACATGGTGGCTGCCCACCGCTCCGCCCTGCTCGACCCTGCCGCGCCCTCGCCCTCGGTCGAGACCCTGCTGCACGCCTTCCTGCCGCACCGCTATATCGACCACACCCACGCCAACGCCGTGCTGGCGCTGACCGACCAGCCGGACGGGGCCGCGCTCTGCCGCGAGGTCTTCGGGGACAAGGTCGCGCTCGTGCCCTACATCATGCCGGGCTTCGCGCTGGCGCGGAAAGCGGCGGAGGTCTTCGAGGCCGAGCCCGACTGCGAGGGCTTGGTCCTGCTGAACCACGGCGTCTTCACCTTCGGGGAGACCGCGCGCGAGTCCTATGAGCGCATGATCCGCCTCGCGAGCCTGGCGGAAGCGCGCCTGGCGGCGGCCCCGGCCAAGGTCTTCGCGAGCGCCCGGCTGCCGGACCGGCCTGCCGCGCCGGAGGAGATCGCGCCCGCGCTGCGCGGCCTGCTGGCGCGGCCCACATCGGAGCCGGACGGCGAGCCCGACCGCTTCCTGCTCGCCTTCCGGGGCGGCGCGCATGTCCGGCGCTTTGTGGACGGGGCGGAGGTTGCCCGCTACGGGCTCGCCGGCACGGTCACACCCGACCACTCGCTTCGGATCAAGTCCTGGCCGGTGCTGCTGCCGCCGGCGCGGGCGGGCGCGGCGGACGAGTTCGCAAGGGACGCGGCGGCGGCAATCCGGCGCTTCGAGGCGGACTACATGGCCTATTTCGAGCGCGGCAATGCACGCGCCGGCGGCAGCCGCACGGCGCTCGACCCCGCCCCGCGCGTGCTGCTGGCGCCGGGCGTCGGCCTCTTCGCCGCGGGCCGGGACGCGAAATCCGCCGCCATCGCCGCCGATCTCGCCGAGGCCGCGGTCGAGGTCATCACGGACGCCGAGCGCATCGGGCGGTTCCGGAGCATCGGCGAAGAGGACCTGTTCGACATCGAATACTGGCCGCTGGAGCAGGCGAAGCTCGGCCGCGCCGCGCCGCCGCCGCTCGCGGGGCAGGTGGCCGTGGTGACGGGCGCGGCCGGCGCCATCGGGCAGGCCGTCATGGCGGCGTTCCGCGCCGAGGGGGCGGAGCCCGTCGGCCTCGATCTCGAGGCCGGGCCGGACATCATCGCCTGCGACGTGACCCGCCCGGAGGCGGTGGAGGCGGCCTTCGCCGAGGTCTGCCAGCGCCATGGCGGCGTCGATATCCTGGTCTCCAATGCGGGCGCGGCCTGGCAGGGGCGCATCGGCGAGGTGGACGAGGCGGCGCTGCGCCGGAGCTTCGAGATCAACTTCTTCGCCCACCAGACGGTCGCGCAGGCCGCGGTGCGCATCATGCTGGCGCAGGGCACGGGCGGCAGCCTCCTCTTCAATGTCTCGAAGCAGGCGGTCAATCCCGGCCCGGATTTCGGCCCCTACGGGCTGCCCAAGGCCGCGACCCTGGCCCTCATGCGCCAGTATGCCGTCGATTACGGGCGGGACGGCATCGCTTCCAACGCCGTCAATGCGGACCGCATCCGCAGCGGCCTGCTCGACGACGAGATGGTGGCGGCCAGGGCGAAGGCGCGCGGCGTCAGCGAAGCCGGTTACATGCGCGGCAACCTGCTCGGCCGCGAGGTGCGGGCGGCGGACGTGGCCCGCGCCTTCACCGATCTCGCCCGCGCGCGCAGGACCACCGGCGCGGTGCTCACCGTCGACGGCGGCAATATCGCCGCCGCGATGAGGTAGGCGGCGGGCGCCCCGTTCCACCCTGCCCCTTCCTCCTTCTCCCCGCGCCCCTTTTCGTCGTTCCCGCGAAGGCTGTAGCGAGTCGAAATGTTGGAGTCGCCGCGCTACCGACTCCAGGGTTTCGATTCCTGACTCCAAACATTTCGACTCGCTACACCGGTAGCCCCCGCTTGCAGGGGAGGGGGAAAGCGGACGCGGCGGCCTTAGCCGTCCTTGCCGTATGGGTTCACCGCAGGCCCGCCGCCCTCCCCGCCTTCGCCGCCTGCGGGCGGAACCGGAGCGTAGTGGGCCGGCGCGGCCCCGCCCGTCGCGAGGCGCCGGCGGGCTTCGGCCGGCGTCTCGACCAGCGCCGCGGCCGCCAGCGCCGCCTTGCGGTCCACCGGGTCGGGCGCGTGGCGGTCCGGCGGCGGCATCATGTCGGCGTGGTAGTAGGCGATCTTCTGGCGCGCCGCATCGACCCGCTTGGCCGGATCGATCTCGCGCTCGTTCGCGCCCTTCGCCGCGACAGTGACGCCGTCCACGATCTCGTGGTCGAACCACCATTTCTTCACGAGGTTGCGCCGGCCGTTGCCGAGCTTGTCGTCCAGCCAGGTAGCGACCGGCACCAGCGCCGGCTTCAGGAACATCGCGTTGACGCCGAGCCAACTCGCCAGGCGCGGCAGGAGGCCGCCGTCCATATCCACCACCTTGTTGAGCGGGCAGGTCTTCATGCAGCGCCCGCAGGCCGAGCCGCGCATGTTGGTGAGCCGGTAGCGGGTGCAGCGCTCGACATCCGGCTTCCACATCTCGTAGCCGTTGAACATCACCTTGTCCCCGTGCGGAATGGCGTCGCAGGGGCACTCCCGGTCGCATTTGTGGCAATGGTCGCAGAAATACTGGAGGCCGAAGTCGATAGGCCGGTCCACCTCCAGCGGCATGTCGGTGGTCAGCACCACGGACTTGAAGCGCGGGCCGACAAAGGGATTGAGCACCAGCTCGCCGATGCGGCTGAGCTCGCCCAGCCCCGCCCAGAGCAGCAGCGGAATATGCAGCACATCGCTGTCCGCATTGGTCTGGGCGCGCGACGGGAATCCCAGGCCGCGCAGCGTCTCGCCCATGATGCCGGCGATCTCCGCGCCGCGCAGATAGCCGCGCATGGACTGCGCGCCGGAAATCCAGTCGTCGCCGCTCGCCCCCTCCATGGTGTAAATCCCAAATGAGATTTATGCCTGTAGGGCACTATCTGACAGAGGGTCGCATTCCTCCCATGAAGACGGCTTGAATACAGGATATTTTCGGGCTTAGCAAGAGGCAATGGCAAACAATCAGGTTGACTTACAAGGAAGGCTATGGAGATGATAGTTGCACTTGGGGAACTGGA
>JAPOZD010000110.1:12589-17220 GCA_026706245.1 Alphaproteobacteria bacterium | reverse complement strand
CGATCCAGCCGGCATCCTCCCACACGACCGGCGTCCACTGGCCCAATTGGCGAGCGCGGCGACGGGAAGCTGGATCACCAGCATCCAGAGGACGATCTGGATCGGCGTGTCGGTGCGCATCAGCTCCTTGGAGAGCACATTGGCACCCGCATAGCCGGCGGCGCCGAAGATGCACACCAGCGCCGCCCACTCGACCGGCACGGCGTGCGGGCGCAGGATGACCAGCACGCCGGCAAAGCCGAGCGCGATGACCGCCCAGCGCCGGAAGCCCGCGCGCTCGCCGAGGAAGCCGACCGCGAGGAGCGTCGCCCAGATCGGCGTGGTCGCCATCAGCGCGCTCATATCTATGAGGCTCAGCATGGCGATGCCGTAGAACCAGGCAAATTGCCCGACGAAATGAACCCCGTTGCGCGCCAGGTGCATCAATGGCCGGCGGGTGGCGATGCGCCCGGCGGCAAGCGCGAGCGGCAGGGCGGCGAACAGGCCGACGAAGCTCCGCAACACCATGATCTGCGCCGTGGACATGGTGTCCGAGAGTTGCCGCGCCGCCACCGCCATCGCCATGAAGCAGAGCACTGTGGCGCCCATCCAGAGTGCGCCGACGACATTGTTCCGGGCGGCGAGGCGGCTGTCGGGCGCCCTCATCCGCGGGGCGCTAGGCCGGCGAGCAGGCGGTCCACCATCTGCGGCGCCTCGCCCACATAATTGCCCGGCTCGCAGAGTTGCACGAGCGCGTCGCGGTCGAGCTTGGCCGTGACCTCCGGCATATCCAGCAGCACATCGAGCAGGGCCCGCCGCTCGTCAGTCGCGATCCGGCACGCCTCATAGACGAGATCGTGCGCCGCCTGCCGGCCGAGCGCGGGCGCGAGGCCCATCATCACCGCCTCGGAGACGATCAGCCCGCGCGTCAGGTCCATGTTGGCGCGCATGGCGTCGGGATCGACCCGCAGGCCCTCGATGAGGAAGCGCGCCTGGGCGAGCGCGCCCGAAGCCAGCACGAAGGCTTCCGGCAGCGCGGCCCATTCCACATGCCAGGGGCCGGTGGAGCGTTCGAGGTCGGCCGCCATCGAGTCCATCGCGAGCGCGGTCCGGCTCTGCACCTGCTTGGCGCAGGCGAGGATGAGCTCGCTGGAGACGGGATTGCGCTTCTGCGGCATGGTCGAGGAGCCGCCGCGGCCGGGCGCGAAGGGTTCGAACACCTCGCCCGTCTCCGTCGCGGTCAGCAGCACCACGTCGGTCGCGATCTTGGCGAGCGAACCCGTAACAAGCGCGAGGAAGGCCATCGTCTCGGCGATGGTGTCGCGCGCCGTGTGCCAGGCGATGGCGGGCCGCCCGAGGCCCAGCTCCTCCATCAGCGCATCGGAGACTTCGAGCCCGCGCCCGTGCAGTGAGGCGAGCGTTCCGGCCGCGCCGGAGAACTGGCCCGTGAGGACGCGCGGGCGGAGCTGGTCGAGCCGCTCCAGGTGCCGCTCGACCGGCGCCAGCCACACCGCCGCCTTGTAGCCGAAAGTGACCGGGAGCGCGTGCTGGAGGTGCGAGCGCCCGGCCATCGGCGTGTCCCGGTGCTCGCGGGCGAGGCGGGCGAGGCCGTCCCGGACGGCGAGCAGGTCTGCTTCCACGAGGCCCAGCGCGTCGCGAATCTGGAGCACCACGCCCGTGTCCTTGATGTCCTGCGTGGTCGTGCCCCAATGGACATAGCGCCCCGCATCGCCCTCGCAGATGGCGGCGAGGCGGTGGACCAGCGGCATGATGGCGTAGCCGACCCGGTCCACCTCCTCGCGCATGAGCTCCATGTCGATGAGGCCCGCGTCCGCCCTGGCGGAAATCTCGGCCGCGGCGTCCTCCGGGATGATGCCGAGCCGCCCCTGCACCCGCGCCAGCGCCGCCTCGACATCCAGCCACTTCTGCACCTGCCCGCGCTCGGAAAACACCGCCCGCATGGCGTCCGCGCCGAAGAGGTTCCCGTAGATCCCGCTGTCGATGATGGAGACTGGCATCGCCCCGCTCTTCCCCCGCTGCCGCCGGCCCGCGCAGCCTAAAGCGTTTCTTGCCGCGCCGAAATCGCCCGGCGCTTGCGGGCGCGGGGACGCGGAGGCAGTCTGTCGGCGTTATTGCGGAGGGAAAGCTGGGCGATGGTGAAGGCGCTTCTGTTCGATGTGTTCGGCACGGTGGTGGACTGGCGGGGCTCGGTGGCGCGGGAGGCGAAGAAGGCGCTGGCGCCGAAAGGCCACGAGCTCGACTGGCGCGGTTTCGCGCGGCGCTGGCGGGACCGCTACCAGCCCGCCATGGAGGAAGTCCGCAGCGGGGCGAGGCCCTACACCATCCTCGACGTGCTCCACCGCGAGAACCTGGAGGCCCTGCTGGAGGAGTTCGGCGTGTCGGGCCTGGGCGAAGCGGAGAAGGACGACCTCAACCGCGCCTGGCACCGTCTCGACCCGTGGCCGGACGCGGTGCTCGGCCTCTCGCGGCTCAAGCGCAAATACATTATCGGCACCTGCTCCAACGGCAATATCGCGCTCATGGTGAACATGGCCCGCCATGCCCGGCTGCCTTGGGACACGATCCTCGGCGCGGAGGTCGCGCGGGCCTACAAGCCGCAGCCGGACGCCTACCGGCTGAGCTGCGCCGCGCTCGGCCTCGCGCCCGGAGAGGTGATGATGACGGCCGCCCACAATGGCGACCTGCATGCCGCCGCAGCTGAGGGCATGGCGACCGCCTTCGTGCCCCGCCGGACCGAACACGGCCCCGGCCAGACGACGGACCTCGAAGCGGACCCCGGTTTTACCGTGGTCGCGGAAGACTTCATCGACCTCGCAGACCGGCTCGGCTGCCCCTGACGACAGACGCGCCCCGTCAGGAGGCCAGCGCCTCCTCGATGAAGTCCAACCGGTCCTGGCCGAAGAACATCTCGTCCCCGACGAAGAAGGTGGGCGCGCCGAATGCGCCGCGCGACACCGCTTCCTCGGTGTTGTCGATCAATTGCTGCTTGATCGCCGGCTCCTGCGTAGCGGCGAAGAGCGCGTCGGCATCGAGGCCGGCGGCGGTCAGCACCTCGCGCAGCACGTCGAGGTCGCCCGTGTTCTTCTCCTCGACCCACATCGCCGTGAACACGGCATCGGCATAGGTCTGGAAACAGCCGTCGCGCTGGGCGGCGAGGCAGCCGCGCATGAGGCCTAGCGTCATGATCGGGAAGAACGGGTTGCGCCGGAACGGCACGCCGTAGCGTTTGGCGAAACGCGGCAGGTCGATGCCGTAATAGGCGGACTTGGCCTCCACGGTGCCCGGCGGCGTGTTGCCTGTCGCCTTGAAGACGCCGCCGAGCAGCATCGGCTTCCAGGCGATCTCCGCGCCCGTGCGCGCGGCGATGCCGGGCATCTGCGTGTGGGCGAGATAAGCGGTCGGCGACCCGACATCGAACCAGAATTCAAGGCGTTTCGGCATGGAGGACTCCCAGTCTCCGCAGCGTGTTCCGCACTATAGAGCACGATCCTGGCGCATTGACAGGACAGGCCGGTTCGGGAATGGTCCGGGGCCTTTCCGGGGAGAGGGGATATCCATGTCCGACGGGACCATGCAGGCCGCCATCGACCGCGCCTGGGAGGACCGCGCCGCCATCGGGCCGGACACGAAGGGCGAGGCCCGCGAGGCCATCGAAGCGGCGCTCGACGCGCTCGACCGCGGCGAGGTCCGCGTCGCCGAGAAGGTGGACGGCGCGTGGCATGTCAACCAGTGGTGCAAGAAGGCCGTGCTGCTCTCGTTTCGCCTTGCCGACTCCGCCCCGGTCTCCGGCGGGCCGGACGGCGCGCCCTGGTATGACAAGGTGCCGTCCAAATTCGAGGGCTGGGATGCAGCGCGCTTTGCCGAGGCCGGCTTCCGCGCGGTGCCCAATTGCGCGGTCCGGCATTCCGCCTATATCGCCCCCGGCGCCGTGCTGATGCCCTGCTTTGTCAATGTCGGGGCCCGGGTCGGCGAGAACACGATGATCGACACCTGGTCCACCGTCGGCTCCTGCGCCCAGGTGGGCGCCAATTGCCACATCTCCGGCGGCGTCGGGCTCGGCGGCGTGCTGGAGCCGCTCCAGGCGGAGCCGGTGATCGTCGAGGACAACTGCTTCATCGGCGCGCGCAGCGAGGTGGTGGAGGGCGTGATCGTCGGCGAGGGCGCGGTGCTCGCCATGGGCACCTTCATTTCCGCCACCACCAAGATCGTGAACCGCGACACCGGCCAGGTGCATACGGGCCGGGTGCCGCCCTATGCAGTGGTCGTGCCGGGCAGCCTGCCCGGCCGGCCGCTGGCGGACGGCAGTCCGGGGCCGAACCTCTCCTGCGCCGTCATCGTCAAGACGGTGGACGCGCAGACCCGCGCCAAGACGGCGATCAACGACCTGCTGCGCGACTGATGTCCGCGGGCGCCCTCGACCTCGCCCGCGCCCTGATCCGCTGCCCGAGCGTCACGCCGGCCGACGAGGGCGCGCTGGGCGTGCTGGAGGCGGCGCTGGAGCCGCTCGGCTTCGCCTGCGAGCGCATGCCGTTCAGCGCGCCCGGCACGCCGGATGTGGACAATCTCTACGCCCGGCACAACATCGGTGTGGCCGGCGAAACAGAAGAGCGGCCCCCCGCTGCCGCGCCGGG
>JAPOZD010000110.1:9903-12579 GCA_026706245.1 Alphaproteobacteria bacterium | reverse complement strand
AGCGGGGGGCCGCTCTTCTGTTTCGCCGGCCACACCGATGTTGTGCCCGTGGGCGACCCCGCCGACTGGAGCGTGCCGCCCTTCTCGGCGACGGTCGCCGGCGGGCGTCTCACCGGGCGCGGCGCGGCGGACATGAAGGGGGCGATTGCGGCTTTCGTCACGGCCGTTTCGCGCCTCGGCCCGGTTCCCGGCTCCATCGCGCTGCTCATCACCGGCGACGAGGAAGGCCCCGCGGTCAACGGCACAAGGCCGATGCTGGAGCGGCTGGCGGCGCGCGGCGAACGCATAGACGCCTGCGTCGTCGGCGAGCCCACCAATCCCGCGCAGTTCGGCGAGATGATGAAGATCGGCCGGCGGGGCTCGCTCAACGCGCGCCTCGTCGTGGAGGGCGTGCAGGGGCACGCCGCCTATCCCGATCTCGCTGACAATCCCGTGCATCCGCTGCTCGAGATGACGCACGGCCTCGCCTCGACCGCACTTGATGACGGCACGGCGCATTTCCAGCCCTCGTCGCTCCAGGTCACCAGCGTCGATGTCGGCAACCCGACCACCAACCTGATCCCGGCCCGCGCCGAGGCCCGCTTCAACATCCGCTTCAACGACCTGCATACGGGCGCAGGCATGGAGGAGCGCCTGCGCGGCATGCTGGACCGGCAGGGCCACGCCTACAGGCTGGACGTCTCGGTAAGCGGCGAATCCTTCCTGACGCCGCCGGGGCCGCTGGTGGACCTTGCCGCAGAAGCCATGCGCGAAGTCACGGGCCGGACGCCGGAACTCTCCACGTCCGGCGGCACGTCGGATGCACGCTTCATCAAGGACTATTGCCCGGTGGTCGAGCTCGGCCTGGTGAGCGAGACGGCCCACAAGGTTGACGAATATCTGGAGATCGAGGACCTCGAGAACCTGACGCGCGTTTACGAGAGGATGCTCGCGGGCTATTTCCTCTCCTGACACCGCTCGGGAGAGCGTTTCGGATGTTCGGGGAAATTCGGACGGGCTGTGCCGCCGCACTGGCCCTGGCGCGCGGGAATACAGGGCCGGTTTCCGCGCTCGGCGATTTCTGGCGCTCCTTCCGCGCCGCCGTGGTGGCATTTCCGTTGTCGCTGCTGATGCTGGCCATGGTGCCGCACGGTTTCGAGATGACGGGCAAGCTCATCGCGGCGGATATCGTTGGTTATATCTGCACCTGGACCGCCTTCCCGCTCATCATGGTCTTCGTGGCCGAGCGCATGCTGGTTTTCCCGCGCTACTGGCAATTCATTGTCGCCACCAACTGGGCGAACCTGCTGCAAAGCGCGGTCTTCACCGTCGTCGTGCTGGTGAACGCCGCGGAATTCCTGCCGGAGCCCATCTCGGCCATGCTGTTCATGGCGGCCTGGTTCTGGATCCTGCTGTTCAAGTGGCGCCTCGCCCGCCACGGCCTCGGGATCAAGCATTTTCCGGCCGTCGCCATCGTGCTGCTCGACCTTGCGCTTCGCCTCGTCATCGCCCGCGCCACGATCTGGTTCGGAGGCTGAACCGGCAGAAATGCAGGGTCACGAAATTTTCTCTTGTGTTCCTGAAATATTCCCTCTATGCAATTGGCCGGTGAATGGACCGGGGGCAAAAAAAACGGCCGCCCGGCGAGCGGGGAGCGAGCATATGGCCCATAATGTCGTGACGATGCCGGAGCAGCAGGACAGGTCGGAGAAGCAGCGCGCGCTGGAATCGGCGCTCGGGCAGATCGAGCGCGCCTTCGGCAAGGGCTCGATCATGAAGCTCGGCCAGCGCGAGACGGCGGTCGAGACCGAGGCGATCTCCACCGGCTCGCTCGGGCTCGACATCGGGCTCGGAATCGGCGGCCTGCCGCGCGGGCGTGTGGTCGAGATCTACGGGCCGGAGAGTTCCGGCAAGACGACACTGGCGCTGCACGCCGTCGCCGAGGCGCAGAAGACCGGCGGCGCCTGCGCCTTCGTCGATGCCGAGCATGCGCTCGACCCGGCCTATGCGCGCAAGCTCGGCGTCGATCTGGAGGAGCTGCTGATCTCCCAGCCGGACACGGGCGAGCAGGCGCTCGAGATCGCCGATACGCTGGTGCGCTCCGGGGCGCTCGACGTGCTGGTGATCGACAGCGTGGCGGCGCTGGTGCCGCGCGCCGAGCTCGAAGGCGAGATGGGCGATTCGCTGCCGGGCCTCCAGGCGCGGCTGATGAGTCAGGCGCTGCGCAAGCTCACCGCCTCGATCAACAAGTCGCGCACGCTGGTCATCTTCATCAACCAGATCCGGATGAAGATCGGCGTCATGTTCGGCAATCCCGAGACGACGACCGGCGGCAACGCGCTCAAGTTCTATGCCTCCGTGCGCCTCGACATCCGGCGCATCGGGCAGATCAAGGAGCGCGACGAGATCATCGGCAACCAGACCCGCGTCAAGGTCGTCAAGAACAAGATGGCGCCGCCGTTCAAGGTGGTCGAGTTCGATGTGATGTACGGCCGCGGCATTTCCAAGATGGGCGAAATCCTGGACCTCGGGGTCAAGGCGAACATCGTGGAGAAATCGGGCTCCTGGTATTCCCACGCCGGCAAGCGAATCGGCCAGGGCCGCGAGAACGCCAAGGCGTTCCTCAGCGAAAACCCCAATGTCGCCGGCGTCATCGAGCGCACGATCCGCGAGAATGCCGGGCTCGTCGTCGCGGCG
>JAPOZD010000110.1:0-9893 GCA_026706245.1 Alphaproteobacteria bacterium | reverse complement strand
CGATGATGGGCGAACCGGAGGCCGCCGGGGACGAGGCGTCCGAATAGCCGCTCTCACGACCTCGGGTCGAGCGCGTCCTGGAGGGCGTCGCCGAGGAAGTTGAAGGCGATCACCGTCGCGAAGATCAGCAGACCCGGCCAGACGGCGAGATACGGGGCCTGCCAGATCGTTTCCTGGGCGTGGGCCAGCATGTTGCCCCAGCTTGCGGCCGGCGGCTGGATGCCGAGCCCGAGAAAGGAGAGGACGCTTTCGAACAGGATGATATTCCCGATCGAGAGCGTCGTCGCCACCAGAAGCGGCGAGGCGACATTGGGAAGGATATGCCGGAGCGCGATGCGCCCGCTGCCGGCGCCCAGGGCCCGCGCCGCCCGCACATAGTCCTGGGCGCGGGCGGCGAGCGCGGCGGCGCGCACCAGACGGGCCACCGTCGTCCAGCCGACCAGCGCCACGATGGCGATGACCCGGAAGAGGCTGGCGTCCGTGCCGTCGTCGAGGCCGAGCTTGGCAGGATCGACCGCCGCCAGCACGATCAGCAGCGGCAGCAGCGGCAGCGCGATCACGCCGTCCGTCAGCCGCATGAGCGCCGTGTCGAACGCGCCGCCGCGATAGCCCGCCAGCAGGCCGAGGCCGGTGCCGATCAGCGCGGCGATGAAGGCGGCGGCGAGCCCGACCGAGAGCGAGACCTGCCCGCCCCGGAGCAGCCGCGCCAGCAGGTCCCGCCCGAGGTCGTCGGCCCCGAGCGGATGGGCGGCCGACGGCGGCGCGTAGCGGGAGAACAGGTCCACCGACTCGGCGTCGACGCCGAACGCCGCCTCGATGAGCGGCGCGGACCACGCGGCGGCGGCGAGCAGCAGCAGGAAGACCGCGCCGGCGAGGCCCGCCTTGTGGCGGCGGAAGCGCAGCCATGCAAGCGCGGCCGGGCTCATGCCCCGGCCCTGAACGCAATGCGCGGGTCGAGCGCCACATAGGCGCCGTCCGCGGCGATATTCGCGGCAAGCGTGGTGAAGGTCGCGAACAGGAGGCCGACGAGCGCGAGGTTGTAGTCGTTCGCCATCACCGCGTTGTAGATGAGCGCGCCCATGCCGGGATAACCGAACATGATCTCGGTGATGAGCGCGCCGGAGAAGAGCGCGCCCATGTCGAGGGCAAGGATCGTCACCACCGGGATCATCGCGTTGCGCAGCACATGGCGGCGCAGCACGGCGGCGCGCGAGAGGCCCTTGGCGCGCGCGGTGCGCACATAGTCCTGGCGCAGCGCCTCGCGCATGGAGGCGCGGACATAGCGCGTGATGCCGCCGGCCGAGAGCAGCCCGAGGACCGCGACCGGCAGGACGAGGTGGCGCAGCCGCTCCGGCCAGCCCGCATCGCCCGCCGCGGGATAGCCCGTCGCCGGCAGCCAGCCGAGCGTGACCGAGAAGAGCAGCATCGCCATGATCGCCAGCCAGAAGGGCGGCGTGGAAATGCCCGCGAAGCAGAGGAAGTTGACGGCGTAGTCGGCGAAGCGGTTGGCCTTGAGCGCGGCGAAAATGCCGGCCGGCAGCGCAATCGCAACCGAGAGCGCAAACGCCAGCCCCATCAGCAGCGCGGTGTGCGGCAGCCGCTCCGCCAGCAGGTCGAGCGCCGGGCGGTGGTAGATACGGCTGTGGCCGAAATCGCCGCCGAGCGCCTGTCCCGCCCAGGCGAGGTAGCGCTCCCAGACCGGGCGGTCGAGGCCGTAAAGCGCCTTCAGCCGTTCGGTGTCCTCCGAGGTCAGCTCCGGGTCGGCCGCGATCATGGCGTCGATCGGGTCGCCCGGCATCAGGCCGATCAGCCCATAGACGATGAAGGACATGACGGCCAGCACGAGGGCCGCCTGCAACAGGCGGCCGGCGAGAAAACGGCTCATACCGGAATGCTCGATACGGGACTCATGCTCCCCTCCCGCTTGGCGGGAGGGGTTGGGGGAGGGCCTCTCGGCGCGGCGGGTCCTTGCCGGGCTTCGCCCGCCGCTTCCGCTGGCGCGGAAGCGGCCCCCCACCCGGCCTCCCCCGCAAGCGGGGGAGGAGATTTGCGGCGGCGATCATAGGTCCCGCCCAGCGGTCGTCGGCATCATTCCTCGGCGCGCCACTCCTCGATCCAGAGCGTGGTCGAGTATTGGTGGCCGGTGGGCGTTACGCCCTTCAGCCACTTCGGGAAGACATAGGGCGTGGCGCGGAAATAGAGCGGCAGCACCGGCAGGTCGCGCGCATAGGCCGCCTGCAGCTCGGCCCAGAGCGCGCGCCGCTTCCCGCGGTCGAGCTCCACCTCGATGCTGTCGAGCAGCACATCCACATCCGGGTTGCGGTAGCCGGTGTAGTTCTGCCCGGACCAGTTGTTCTCCGCGGTCGGAATCATGGTGGAATGGAGCGTCGAGCGCGGCACGCTCTCCGGCGAGGAGAGCCAGGCATACATCGCCATGCCGCTGAACTGCCGCTTCGAGACCGTTTCGCCGAAGAAGACGCGCGCCGGCTGGTTGCGGATGCGCACATCGATGCCGACATCCTTCCACGCCGCCTGCAGCACCTGCTGCACGAGTTCGCGGACGCGGCTGCCGGCCGTCGTGCCGAGTTCGAGCCGGAGCGGTTCGCCGGCGGCGTTGCGGCGCAGACCGCCCGGCTTCTCGTTGGTCCAGCCGGCCTCGTCGAGCAGTTTCCGGGCCGCCTCCGGGTCGAACGGCGTCCGCGGCAGGTCCGCGTCATAGACCCAGTCGAGCGGGCTCACGGGACCGTGGGCCACGGGCTGGCGGCCGAAAAAGAGCCGTTCGGAAAGCGTCTCGCGGTCGATGGCGTGCAGCAGCGCGCGCCTGACCCGGACATCGGCCAGCACCGGGTTGTCGAGATTGAGGTCGATATGCTCGTAGATCAGCCCCGCCTTGTAGGCGAAATCCCAGGCATCGCCCTCGCGTTCCTCCATGGCGGCGGCCTGGTCGAGGCTGAGGCCGAGTTCGCCTGCGATGTAGTCGATGGCGCCCGAGCGCAGATTGACCTCGAGCGCCGCGGTGTTCTCGACGATGCGGATGATGACCGTCTCGAAGGCCGCCGGCTTGCCCCACCAGGTCGGGTTGCGCGTGAGCTCGATGGCGGCGCCCGGCTCCACGCGGACGACCCGGTAGGGCCCGAACCAGAGGCCGGGATTGGCGCTGTCGGCGTCGAAGGCGGTCCGGTTCCGGTATTCCGCCGGGTCCGCGTCGAAATTGGCGCGGTCGATATGCGCAGGAAGCACAAGGACGCCGACATCGTTGTAGTCGAAGGTCACCCGGTCCAGATGCAGGGTGAACCGGCGCTCGTCATGGACTTCCAGTTCCAGGATGCGCCGGAAGAGTTCCGCCGAGGCGACGCCCGATTGCGGGTGCTTGCCGACCTCGACGGCGAAGGCCACGTCCCTGGTCGTCACCGGCACCCCGTCGCCCCAGCGCGCATCCGGGCGGATGGTGTAGGTGACGGCGATGCCCTCCTTGCCCTCCGACGTCGTCTCGCGCGCCGCCCCGCCGTTCTCGATGGTCGGAAGCTCGACGCAGAGCATGCAGACCAGCCGCCACTCCGGGTCGTAAACGGTAAAGGGGCGCATGCCCATCGCCAGCGCATAGCTCTTCGCCAGCATCGAATCGATCAGCGGATGCAGGGTCGAGGGGAACTGGGTCATGCCGATGACCAGCCGCTCCTTCGCCCCGGCGGGCAGCGCGGCGGCGAAGGACAGCAGGACCGCAACGGCGAAAGCGCGGATCATGGCGCGAAACTCCCTGGGCGGCGGAACCGAAAATACCCGTTCGACCGGAACGGCGGAAACCCGTTCGACTTGCACTCAGCCCGTCACTGCCGCCAGCCAGTCCTCCAGCCTGTCGGCGACATGGTGGACGGCGGCGGGGTCGAGGCCGCGGGCGCCCTGGGGGCGCTCGGTGCGCAGCCATACCGTCGTCATGCCCGAAGCGGCGGCGGGGACGAGGTTGCGGGCCATGTCCTCCACCATCACGGCGCGGCGGGGATCGACCGCGTGGCGGGCGAGCAGGCGCCGGTAGCCTTCCGGGTCCGGCTTGGGCAGGAGCCCGGCGGCTTCGACATCGAACACCGCCTCGAAATATGCGCTGAGCCCGAGCCGGTCCAGCACGCGCTCGGCATGGGCGGTGGTTGCATTGGTGTGGATGAGGCGCCGGCCCGGCAGTCCGGCGATCAGCCGTTGCAGGCGCGGGGAAGGGCGAAGCGAGGAAAGATCGAGGCGATGCGTTTCCTCGAGGTAGTCATGGGGGTCCGCGCGGCATTCCGCGATCAGTCCTCCGAGGGTCATCCCGTAGCGGCCGTGCCACACGCTGCGAAGCCGGTCCGCTTCGTCTGCCGAAACGCCGAGATGGCGCTGGATGAAGGCGGAGATCGCCGCTTCCATCTGGTCCGGAATATCGCATTCCGACGGGCTGTAGAGCGTGTTGTCGAGGTCGAAGACCCAGCAGTCCACGCGATCGGGGTGCGGGAGCGGGTGCTTCATTGCCGCCGGATCAGCGTGCCTGCGCCCGAATGCGTCAGGATTTCCAGCAGCACGGCATGGTCCATCCGCCCGTCCAGAATCACCGCCGCCTCGACCCCGCCCTCGACGGCGTCGAGGCAGGTCTCCACCTTCGGGATCATGCCGCCCCTGATCGCGCCGTCGGCGATCATCCGCCGGGCGCGGTCGCGGTCCATTTCGGGAATGAGCCGGCCTTCCTCGTCAAGCACGCCCGCCACGTCGGTCAGCAGCAGGAAGCGGCGCGCCTTGCAGGCGGCGGCGATGGCGCCTGCGGCCGTATCGGCATTGATGTTGTAGGTCTCGCCGTCCTCGCCGAGACCGATGGGCGCGACGACCGGGATGAAGCCTGCCTCAGCCAGCGCGTCGATCACGCCCGTATCGACGCCGGAGGGCTCGCCGACGAAGCCGAGGTCGAGCGCCCTCTCGATGTTCGACTCCGGATCCCGGCGCATGCGCTTCAGGCGTTTTGCGGTCAACAGCCCTGCATCCTTGCCGGAGAGGCCGACGGCGCGTCCGCCGGCCGCGCCGATGGCGGCGGCCACCGCCTTGTTGATGCGGCCCGCCAGCACCATCTCGACGATCTCGACCGTCTCGGCGTTCGTCACCCGGAGCCCGTCCACGAAGTCGCTGCCGATGCCGAGGCGCTCCAGCATGCCCCCGATCTGCGGACCGCCGCCATGCACCACCACGGGGTGGATGCCGATCTGCTTCATCAGCACCACGTCTCGCGCAAAGCCGGCAAGCGCCTCGGCGTCGCCCATCGCATGGCCGCCATATTTGACGACGACGGTGGCGCCGGCATAGCGCGCAATATGCGGCGCCGCCTCGGAGAGCACGGCCGCTTTCGCGATGCCGTCGGCGAGCGGGCCTGCAAGGGGACCGGCAGCGGTCTCGGTCATGGGTTCGGGTCCTCTGCAAGGGCGGCGAGTTCGGCGCGAAGCCGGGGGACGCCGTCGCCGGCGCGGGCGCTGGTGGCGATGACGGCGGGATGCGCCGCGGCCCGGCGTGCGATGCCCGCCTCAATGTCGCCAACCGCCCGCGCGCGCCCCGGGGGGCTGAGCTTGTCTATCTTGGTCAGCACCACCTGATAGACAACCGCCGCGCGGTCAAGCAGCTCCATCAGCTCCTCATCGCTCGCCTTCAGTCCGTGCCGCGCATCGACCAGCAGGCAGAGCCGGCGGAGCGTCGCCCGCCCGGCGAGATAGTCGCGGGTGAGCGCCGTCCAGGCCGCCGCCTTCGTCCTCGACACCTTCGCATAGCCGTAGCCCGGCAGATCGACGAGGCCGAGCCGGCCGGCAAGGTCGAAGAAGATCAGCGCCTGGGTGCGGCCCGGCGTGTTGGAGGTGCGCGCCAGGCTCCTGCGGCCGGTAAGCGCGTTCACGAGGCTCGACTTGCCGACATTGGAGCGTCCGGCGAACGCGACTTCCGGCAGTCCGGCCGGGGGAAGCTGGCCGGCTTCGGCCGCGGCATGCACGAAGCGGCAGTCGCCGGCGAAGAGACGCCGGCCGCGCTCCAGTTCCAGCGTGTCTTCCAACGGGCCGGGCTGGCACACGGGGCCTCGGGCCTCAGGTCTTTCCGGCCGCCGTGCGGGTCACGCCGTGACGGCGCATGATGACCCATTGCTGCGCCATGGAGAGGAGGTTGTTCCAGGTCCAGTAGATCACCAGCCCGGCCGGGAAGGTCGCCAGCAGGAAGGTGAAGACCAGCGGCATGAACTGGAAGATTTTGGCCTGGATGGGGTCGGCGGGCGTCGGGTTGAGCCGCATCTGCGCCCACATAGAAAGGCCCATCAGGATCGGCCAGATGCCGAGATGCAGGAAGGAGGGCGGCCCCCAGTCTACCAGCCCGAACAGCGTGAACAGGTTTGTCGGATCGACCGCCGACAGGTCCTCGATCCAGCCGTAGAACGGCGCGTGGCGCATCTCGATGGCGACGAACAGCACCTTGTAGAGCGCGAAGAAGACCGGGATCTGGATCAGGATCGGCAGGCAGCCGGCGGCCGGATTGACCTTCTCGCGCTTGTAGAGGGCCATCATCTCCTGGTTGAGCTTCTGCCGGTCGTCGCCGAGGCGCTCGCGCAGCTTCACCATTTCCGGCTGCAGCGCCTTCATCTGGCTCATCGAACGGTAGGACTTGTTGGCGAGCGGGAAGAAGACCAGCTTGACCCCGACTGTGAGCGCGAGGATCGCCAGGCCGAAATTGCCAAGCACGCCCTGGAGCCAGGAAAGCGCGTAGAAGAACGGCTTGGTGAGGAAGTAGAACCAGCCGAAGTCGATGGCGAGGTCGAACTTGGCGAAATCGAGGTCGTCGCGGTAGCGGTCCAGCAGGTGGGCCTTCTTGGCGCCCGCGAACACATGGTTGCGCACCGCGACGCGCCCGCCGGGCGGCACGGTGACGGCGGTGCGCAGATAGTCGGTCTGGTATTTGTCGATGCCCTGCTCGAGCCTGTGCAGGAAGCGCGCCGTGAACGCTTCGCCCGGTTCCGGGATAAGGGCCGTCAGCCAGTATTTGTCGGTAATGCCGAGCCAGCCCTGCGTATTCTCGACCTTGATCTCGCCGTCGTCGATGAGGTCGTCATAGTCGTGCTCCTGCAACCCCTCGCCGAGAACCCCGAGCGGGCCTTCATGCAGGATGAAGAAACCCGAGGTCTCCGGCGTGCCGGAGCGCGAGACGAGGCCGTAGGGATAGAGCGTCACCGGCGAGGCGGTGTCGTTGGCGACGGACTGCTCGACCGTCAGCAGGAAGTCGTCCGCAAGTTCGACGGTCCGGGCGAAGCGCAGGCCCGCGCCATTGTCCCAGGACAGCTTGAGCGGCCGTTCCCGGCTCAGCTGGCGGTCATTGGTGGCCCAGAGCGTGTCGCCGGCCGGCACCGGCGTCGTCCCGTCGGCCGCGACCCAGCCGAGCTCGGCGTAGAAGGCCCCGCGCGTGCCGGGCGGGGACAGCAGGGTGATGAGCGAACTGTCGGGATCGGGCGTCTGCCGGTAGTCCTTGAGCGTGATGCTGTCTATGCGCGCCCCGGCGAGCGGGATCGAGCCGGAGACGCGGCCGTCTTCAATCGGGATGCGGGGCGCCTGGCCCTCGGTCGCCGGCTGCCGGGCGGCGGGCTGGGTTCCCGGAACGACGCCGGACGGGGCGGGCAGTCCTCCGGGCGTGGGGATGGCGCCCGTCTCCGCGCCGGGCGGCGCACCGGGCACGCCCGCCTCCTCCGTCGGCGGCGGCACCTCGGGTGGCGGCATCATCATCTGGAACACCAGCAGGATGCCGATCGAGATGACGATCGCGAGGAGGAGGTTGCGGTTGTCGAGCACGGGGCGGAAGCGTCCGTTCAGCGGCGGTGAGCGCCGTGTTCCGGCGGCACCGGGTCATAGCCCGAACCGCCCCAGGGATGGCAGCGGGCGAGGCGTTTCGCCGCAAGCCAGCCGCCGCGGAACACGCCATGCGAATCGATGGCCTCCAGCGCAAAGGTGGAGCATGTGGGCATGTAGCGGCAATTCGCCGGCAGCCAGGGCGAGATCAGCCAGCGATAGGCGTAGATCGGCGCCTTGAGCAGCAGCCTCATCGCCGTTCGACCCGGTCGGCGGCGGCCCGGAGGTCGCCGGTCAGCGCCTCCCAGCTCCTGGTCAGCGCGGCGCGGCGGCCGATCACGACATAGTCCCTGCCGGGCCGGGGCTCCAGCGACTCGCGCACGGCGGCGCGCAGGCGCCGGCGCACCCGGTTGCGCTCGACGGCGTTACCGACCTTTTTCGATACGGTGTAGCCCACCTGCATGGGTCCGTCGTCGCCGCGCTCGCGCATCTGCAGCACGAGCCCGGCCGCGGCCCAGCGGCGGCCGGCCGCGCGGACGCGGAGGAAGTCGGCGCGTTTCCTGAGCGTCCGGGGGGTGTCCATGCGGGTCGGCGGAGCCGGGCTCAGGCCGAGAGGACCTTGCGCCCCTTGGCACGCCGCCGTTTCAGCACGCGGCGGCCGCCGACGGTCGCCTTGCGGGCGCGAAAGCCGTGGCGCCGCTTGCGCACGAGGCGGCTCGGCTGGAAAGTGCATTTCACGGAAAATGAGCTCCATCGCGGAGGATATTACGGCCGCCGGCCGCATCCGGATGGCCGGATAATGGAGATACCCCGCTCGGCTGTCAACGCTATGATGGCGGGACGCGGACGATGCGGAGATGTGCGAATGGCCGCTACCGGACGGCGCTCGCTCGGCGGCGCGGCGAAACGCCTTTCGATCCTGGCGGTGCTGGCGGTCGGCCTTGCCGCATTCTTCGCCGCCGGGCTCCACGAGCAGCTGAGCTTCGAGGCGCTCAGGGACAACCGGGAGATGCTGGCCTCCTGGGTCGAGGCGAATCTCTTGCTCGCGCTGCTCGCCTATCTGGCGGGCTACGCCGTCGTCATTGCCTTCTCGCTGCCGGTGGGCGCGGTCGCGACGATTTCCGGCGGGTTCTTCTTCGGGCTCTGGTTCGGCACCGCGGCGACGGTTGTCGGCGCCACGCTCGGCGCGACCGCCCTGTTCGTCGCGGCGCAGACCGTGCTCGGCGACCGGCTGCGCGCGCGCGTCGGAGCGGCGCTCGAACGCATGGACAGCGGCTTCCGGGAGAACGCCTTCAACTACCTGCTGGTGCTCAGGCTGGTGCCGCTTTTCCCGTTCTTCCTCGTGAACATCGCGCCGGCCTTCGCGAATGTGCGGCTTGCGACCTATATCAGCGCCACCTTCATCGGCATCATCCCCGGCACCTTCGTCTATACGAGCGTCGGCAACGGGCTGGGCGCGGTCTTCGACAGCGGCGGCGAGCCGGATCTCGGGCTCATCCTCGAGCCGGAAATCCTGCTGCCGATCCTGGGGCTGTCCGTGCTGGCGCTGGTCCCGGTGATCTACAGGCGCTTCCGGCGCGCCCCGCCGCCGGCATGATGCGGCTGCCGCGTTCCTTTCGTTCGCTATCGGCGCGCCTGCTCGTGCTCACCGTGTTTTTCGTCATGCTGGCGGAACTGCTGATCTATGCGCCGTCCATCGCGCGCTTCCGCGTGGTGTATCTGGCGGACCGGCTGGCGGACGCCCATATCGCCGCGCTCGCGCTCGAGGCGGCGCCGACCAGGGCGGTCGACGAGGCGCTGGAAAAGCGCCTGTTGCGCCAGGTGTCGGCTTACAGCGTCGAGCTCAGGGTGGGCGACCATACGACCTACATGCTCGGCGGCAGCATGCCGCCCGAAGTAGATGCTGTCTTCGACCTCGACGAGACCATGGCGGCCTCTTCGGTATGGGACGCCGCGTCCACGCTCGCCCAGACGGGAAACCGGGTGCTGCAGGTCAGCGGCGCCTCTTCCCGCGAGCCGGGCGCGCGGGTCGAGATCACGATGGACGAATGGCCGATGCGCGAAGAGATGATCGCC
>JAPOZD010000003.1:6995-17497 GCA_026706245.1 Alphaproteobacteria bacterium | reverse complement strand
CCGGGGCGGGCTGGCGCTCCGCCGCGCGCCGCAGGCAATGCGCTTCGGGCGCGCCGGGCGGCGCCGCGAGCGCGGATACCGGGCGCTCAGCCTCGGCATGGTGGCGGTTGCGGCGGGCGCGTCCGACGAGGCCAGGCGCCGCGCCCGCGAGGCCGACCGGTTGCTCGACGGCGCGCCACTCACCCTGTTGCTTGCAGCGCAGGCGGCGCAATTGAACGGCGATGACAGCGCGGCGCGGAAGTTCTTCGAGGCGATGGTGGACGAACCGGAAACCAGCCTGCTCGGCCTGCGCGGCCTGATGGCGCAGGCTGACCGCGCCGGCGACCGGACCGAGGCGCTCGCAATCGCCGCCCGCGCGCAGAAGGAGCGGCCGGGCACGCCCTGGGTCCTCGAGGCGCTGTTCGACCTGCGCACGGCGAATGGCGACTGGGACGGCGCGTCGGCGGCGCTGGAGGCGCTGGCGGGCAGGAAGCTCGTGCGGGGAGAGGACCTGAGACGCCGGCGCGCGATCGTCGCGGTGGAGCGGTCCCGCCTTGCCGAGGAGCGCGAAGACAGGGCCGCGGCCCTCAATCACGCCCGCACCGCCTGGAAGCTCGACCCCTCCATGCCTGCTGCAACGGCCCGCGTGGCGCGCTTGGAAGGCGCCGCCGGCCACGGGAGCCGGGCGGAGAAGCTCCTTCGCGACGGCTGGACGAAGGCCCGCCATCCGATGCTGGGCGAGGCGCTGGAGGGGTTGTGGAGCCGGCTGACGCCGGCCGTGCGCTTCACGCAGGGGCAACGCCTGTTGAAGGGCGACGCCGCGCTGCCGGAGACGCGCGCGCTGCTTGCCGATCTGGCTCTCGCGGCGGGCCAGCAGGCGGAAGCCCGCAAGCTGGTCGAGCCGCTTGCGGGCGAAGGCGCGCCGGCGCGCATCTGCCGGCTGATGGCGAGCATTGCGGTTGCGGACGGCGATACCGGCGCGGCCAGGAGCTGGCTCGCGCGGGCGCGGCTGGCGCCCGGGGACCCGGCATGGTTCTGCCGGGCGTGCAGCGCCATGTCGCCCGATTGGCACGGCGCTTGTCCCCATTGCGGGGTTTTCGATAGTCTGGAGTGGCGGCCGCCGGCCCCGCCGGCGCCCGGCCAGGCGGCCGCGATCGCCGCGATTGAACAGGAACTCGAGACGGAGAATGCGGCGCTCGTCGCCGGGCCGTCCAAGACGGAAGCAGCCAGGGAGGCTTGAAAGCCCATGCCGATCGTCAATTCCATCGCCGCCGACCATGACCTGTTGACCGAATGGCGGCGGGATATCCACATGCATCCCGAGCTCGGCTACGAGGAGCACCGGACCTCGGACCTGGTTGCCGAACGGCTGGAAAGCTGGGGGGTCGAGGTGACGCGGAACATCGCCGGGACCGGCCTTGTCGGCGTCATCCGGGGCAATGGCTCCTCCGGGCGCACCATCGGGCTGCGCGCCGATATGGACTGCCTGCCGATGGACGAGGAGAACGAGTCTCCCTGGAAGTCGGTCAATCCCGGGCGGATGCATGCCTGCGGGCATGACGGCCACACGACGATGCTGCTCGGCGCGGCCAAATACCTCGCCGAGACGCGCAATTTCGACGGCATCGTGCATGTCATCTTCCAGCCGGCGGAGGAAGGCGGTGCCGGCGGGCTCAAGATGGTCGAGGAAGGGCTGTTCGACCGCTTCCCCTGTGACGAGGTTTACGGCCTGCACAATGCGCCCATGCTTCCGGCCGGCACCATCGGCGTCGTGCCGGGGCCGATGATGGCCGCGGCGGACCGATTCTCGCTGACCATTCAGGGCAAGGGCGGGCACGCGGCCATGCCGCATCTTTCCGTCGATCCGGTCGCCATCGGCGCGCAAATCGTCACGACCTGGCAAACGCTGGTGTCGCGCACCGCCGATCCCGTCAAGTCGGCGGTCATAAGCACGACCATGTTCCACGCCGGCACGGCCTTCAACGTGATTCCGGACACGGCTTCGCTCGACGGCACAGTGCGGACATTCGACCCCGACATGCGCGACGCCATGGAAGCGGGCATGACGCGCATCGCCGAGGCCGTTGCGACGGCGATGGGCGGAAGCGCGGACTTCAACTACGAGCGCGGCTATCCGCCGACCGTCAACCATGAACGCGAGACCGGATTCGCCGCCGCCGCCGCCGCCGCAACCGTCGGCGAGGCCAGGGTGGACAGCACCGTACCGCCGGTGATGGGCGGCGAGGACTTTTCCTACATGCTGCTGGAAAGGCCGGGAGCCTATATCTGGCTCGGCGGCGGCGTGACGGGCAACGATCCCGGCCTGCATCACCCGCGCTACGACTTCAACGACGAGGTGCTGCCCGTCGGGTCGAGCTATTTCGCCAATCTGGTCGAGATGCGCCTCGCCCGCTGAACCTCTTTTGCGAAAGGAGGACCTTGCCATGAAACGCTCGAGCCGGATCGCCTTGGTCATGATGGGAACCTCGGCGCTCACCCTTAGCGCCTGCGAGGAGCCGAAGACGGACACGGCGATCTTCGAGACCGTGGAGCAGTGCATCGCCGAGCAGGGCATCACGGCGGAGCAGTGCTATGGCGAGTTCAACGCCGCGAAGGCGCAGCATGCGGAGGTTGCACCCAAATACGCCTCCCGCGCCGATTGCGAGGCAGATTTCGGCGCCGAGGGCTGCGAGGTCTCGCCTTACAGGACCAATGCCGGGGGCAGCGTGTTCATGCCCCTCATGGCGGGTTTCATGATGGGGCAGATGATGGGCGGGCGGGCCTATACGCAGCCGCTCTACCGCTCGGGGGACGATGGCAAGAACTTCCGCACCGCCAACAACCGCTCCGTCGGCGGCGCCATCGGGCGCACGCAGGTGGCCGAACGCGCCGCCGGGCGTCCCGCCCAGAAGCTCTACACCCAGCAGCGGGGCGGCTTCGGCGCGCGGGCGCGCGCCACCGGATTCCGCGCCGGCGCCTGATGGAGCGCCTGCCGGTCCGGCCGCGCGACAATTGGCGCGAGGTCGCGGAGGAGCACGGGTTTACCTTCCACACGCCCGACGGCGAACGCTATTGGGACGAGACCCACGCCTACCGCTTCACGCTCCGGGAAATCGAGGACGACCTGGAAGAGCCGGCGGAAGAGCTGGAGCAGATGTGCTTCGAGGTCGTCGAGCGGGCGGTGGGCGACGAGGAGGTGCTGGGGCGGCTTGCGATCCCGGAGATGTTCCGGGGTTATGTGGCCGACAGCTGGCGGAACCGGGAACGGAACCTCTACGGGCGCATGGACTTTCGCTATGACGGGACCGGCCCGGCGAAGCTCTACGAATACAATGCGGACACGCCGACGTCTCTTTACGAAAGCGCCATTTTCCAGTGGGTCTGGCTGGAACAGGCGATGGAGCAGGGCCTGATCCCGGAAGGGGCGGACCAGTTCAACTCCCTGCACGAACGGCTGACCGGCGCTTTCGGGCGTTTCGGCATCGAGGGCCCGCTGCATCTCGCCTGCGCGCGCGACACGGAGGAGGACCTCGGCACCGTCGAGTATCTGGAGGACTGCGCCCGGCAGGCGGGCCTCGCGACCCGGCGCCTGTTCATCGAGGATATCGGCCTCGCCGACAACGGCCGCTTCACCGATCTCGACGACGAACCGGTCCGCTGGCTTTTCAAGCTCTATCCTTGGGAATGGCTGATGGAGGAGGAGTTCGGCAGCCGCATTCCCGGTTCGGGCGCGCAGTTCATCGAGCCCGGCTGGAAGGCGGTCCTGTCCAACAAGGGCCTGCTGGCGCTGCTGTGGGAGATGTTCGAGGGCCACCCGAATCTGCTGCCGGCCTTTTTCGAGGATGATCCGAAAGCGGCGTCCCTCGGCGGGCGCTATGTCCGCAAGCCGCTGCTCTCCCGGGAAGGCGCTAACGTCACCTTCGTCGAGAACGGGCGGGCGTCCACGGGCCTCGACGGACCCTATGGCGCCGAGGGGTTCGTGCGCCAGGCGCTGGCGCCGCTGCCGTCCTTCGACGGCCGGCGGCCGATGTGCGGCGTCTGGCTGGTGGCGAGCGAGCCTGCCGGCATGTGCATCCGCGAGGACGAAAGCGCCGTCACCACCGACGACGCCTGTTTCATCCCGCATTTCATCCTCGATTGACCCGCGGGGGCCGGTCAGGCGAGGTCGGCGAGCACTTCGTCCGGGTGGTCGGCGGGCGTTACCGCGTCGTAGCGCCTGAGGACGGTGCCGTCCGGGCCGATCAGCACGGAGATGCGCTTCGGCCGCTCGGCTCCGGCATCCGCCGCCGCGCCATAGGCCATCGACATCGCCCTGTCGGCATCGCTCAGCAGGTCGAACGGGAAGGAGAACTTGTCCCGGAAGGCCCTGTTGGCCTCGGGCGTGTCGAAACTGCACCCGACGATTGCGGTGTTCTTTGCCTCGAAGTCCTGGATTCGGTCACGGAACCCGTTGCCTTCGACGGTTCAACCGCGCGTGTCGGCCTTCGGATACCACCAGATCAGCACATTCCGCCCGGCGAAGTCCTCCAGGCCGACGGGCGCGCCGTCCTGGTTGACGACCCGGAACGCCGGGGCGGGTTTGCCGGTTTCAGCCATGGGCATGGCTCTCCTTCTGCACGGGAAAGGGAAATTTTGAACAGGCGCGGAAGGCGCGTGTCAGGTCAGCGGCGGCTTTTCGGCTCCGGACGCCTTCTGCGCCATAATCTCGTAATGGTCCCATGTAAGCGGATGCTCTTCGAGCGTCTCCGGGTCCCACATGCTGCGCTCGACGCCCAGCACGTCGCCACCATAGACATGCAGGCCGATTGCCGGCTCCTCGCCCAGGCATTCGGCCACATGCGCGGCGTCGGCCGGCATGGTCAGGATGGCGCCCGGCGTCAGCACGGCCTCATTGGCGTATTCGAGGCCGCCGCCCCCGCGCCGGTAGATCGTGTTCTTTTCTGAGCCCGAAAGCACCAGGATCGCCGCCCAGGAGCCGTGGTCGTGCGGCGGCGTTCGCCGCCCGGAAGGGAACAGCACCTTGAGAACGCTGAGTTCCGGCGTGCGGTAGAAGGCCTGGTTGGCGTTGCCGTAAGTGCCGGGAATGAAGTCGAGCGCCGCCGCAATCTCGTCGATGCGCCCGCGCCAGCCGTTCAGCACGCGGCGGACATTCTGGAGCGCATGCGGGCCTTCCGCCGCTTCCTTGAGGGCGAAAACGATATCCGAGGCATGCATGCGTTTGCTCCTCCGGTCCGGTTCCGGGGAAAATGGTGGCCCATTTCCCCGCCGCTGTATAGTGCGGCGGGACCGGTTGGAGAGGGGGCGCCATGATTGAAGCCGTCGTCGATATCGAAACGCGCGCGGGCGCGATGGAAACCTTCATTTGCCGGCCGGAGCGGGGCGGGCCGTTCCCGCCGGTGCTGTTCCTGATGGATGCGCCGGGCATCCGCGAAGAACTCTACCGGATGGCCCGGCGGCTGGCCTCGGTCGGCTATTTCGTGCTGCTGCCGAACCTCTATTACCGCGCCGGGCGGGACACGAAATACGGCCCGGACGTGCTGACGGCCGGCAGCGCCGACCACACCGCCATGCGGGCGGTCCGCACCGGCATGACCATCCCGCCGGTCATGGAGGATGTGGGCGGCATGCTGGCCTGGCTCGACGGGCAGGCGGACGCCGCGCCCGGCCCGGCGGGCGCGCACGGCTACTGCATGAGCGGCCCCTATGCGCTTGCGGCCGCGGCCCGCTACCCGGACCGCATCGCGGCCGCTGCGTCCTTCTACGGCACCTGGCTGGTGTCGGACGCGGAGGAAAGCCCGCATCTTTCGCTCGGGAAGGCCGGGGGCGAACTCTACATCGCCTGCGCCGAGCATGACGACCTTGCGCCGCCCGACATGGTGGCGGAGCTCAGCGGGCTGTTCGACGCTTCGGGCACTCCGGGCGAGTTGGAGATCTATCCGGGCGTGCATCACGGCTTCGCCTTCCCGGAGCGCTGGTGCTACGACCTACCGGCGGCCGAACGGCACTGGGAGCGCCTGTTCGCCCTCTACCGGCGCCGTCTGGGCTGAAAGACGGGATTTTTTGTCTTCCGGTTTCGGCTGGAACTGTCTAGCGTCAGTACGACAGATACGAGTCGGCAAGGGGGGAGGATGCCAGACGGCATGAATGGAGGGCCGGATGACGGCCCGGCCCTGTCGGTCGAAGGGGTGAGCAAGAACTTCGGCGGAGTGCGCGCCGTTGCGGGCGTATCCACCGCGGTCAGGAAAGGCGAGATCTTCGCCATTATCGGCCCCAACGGCGCCGGCAAGACCACATTGCTCAACATGGTGTCCGGTTTCTACAAGCCGGACGAGGGCGCAATCCTGTTCCGGGAGAGGGACATCGGCCGGCTGAAGCCGAACGAGATCGCCGAACTCGGCATTGCGCGAACCTTCCAGAACATCGCCCTCTTTCGCGGCCTGACAGTCCTCGACAACCTGATGCTCGGCCGCCATGTGCGGCTCAAGTCCGGCGTGTTCGCGTCCCTGCTCTACTGGGGGCCGGCGCAGAGGGAGGAAATCCGCCATCGCCGGCGCTGCGAGGAGATCATCGATTTCCTGAAGCTCTCCGACCTGCGCAAGACGCCGGCCGGCGCGCTCGCCTACGGCCTGCAGAAGCGCGTCGAGCTCGGCCGCGCGCTCGCCTCGGACCCGACCCTGCTGCTGCTGGACGAGCCGATGGCGGGCATGAACCAGGAGGAGAAGGAGGACATGGTCCGCTATGTCCTCGACGTCTCCGCCGAATGGGGCACCACCATCGTGCTGATCGAGCACGACATGGGCGTGGTGATGGACATTTCCGACCGCGTAGCGGTGCTGGACATGGGCGAGAAGATCGCCGAGGGCACGCCGGACGAAGTGCGCGCCGATCCCAAGGTGATCCAGGCCTATCTCGGCACGGCGCATTAGGGAGGACGAGGCGATGGCCGAGGCAAGGACGGTTCCCGCGCTGCTGCTCGCCAATACCGTAACGCGGCCCGACAAGCCGGCGATCCGCGAGAAGCTCTACGGTATCTGGGAGACATGGAACTGGCGGGACTATGCCGACAATGTGCGCGCCTGCGCGCTCGGCCTGAGCGCGCGCGGTTTCGGCAAGGGCGACAAGCTCGCCGTGATCGGCGACAACCGCCCGCATCTCTACTGGGCGCAGCTGGCCGCAATGTGCCTCGGAGGCTCGGCCGTGCCGGTCTATCAGGACTCGATCGCGCGCGAACTCGCCTTCGTGCTCCACCATGCCGAGGCGAAGGTCGTCGTCGCCGAGGACCAGGAGCAGGCGGACAAGATCCTCTCGATCCGCGACGAACTGCCGGCGCTGGAACTGGTGGTCTATTCCGACCCGCGCGGCATGATGGATTACGACGAGGACATCCTGGTTTCGTTTTCGGACCTGCTGCAGGAAGGCAAGGCGGCAGAAGGTGACTTCGAGGCGCTCTGCAGGGAGGTGAAGCCCGAGGATATCGGCCTCATCTGCTACACGTCGGGCACGACCGGAAGGCCCAAGGGCGTCCTGTTGAGCCACGACAACCTTGTCCGAACGGCGGAAATCTACTGCAAGGCCGAGGATGTGCGGGAGAGCGACGACTACCTCGCCTATCTGCCGATGGCCTGGGTCGGGGATTCGCTCTACGGGCTGTGCGCCGCCCTGATGGTGGGTTCGGCGATCAACTGCCCGGAGAGCCCGGAGACTTTGCGCCGGGACCTCCGCGAACTCAGCCCCATGGGCATCATCGCGGCGCCACGCATGTGGGAGGTGATGCTCTCCGATATTCTGGTGCGCGCCAACGACTCTTCCGCGCTGAAGCGGCGGGTGTTCGGTTATTTCCGCAAGGTCGCCGAACAGGTGGAAACCTGCCGGGTGGAGGGCAGGCCGATCCCGCCGGGACTCCGCCTGCGCTACCGGCTCGGCGAATTCCTGGTTTACGGGCCGGTGCGCGACCAGCTGGGCTTCCGCCGCACGCGCTGGGCGCTGACCGGCGGGGCGCCGCTCGGGCCCGACACCTTCCGCTTCTTCCGGTCCTTCGGCGTCAACCTGAAACAGGTTTACGGCTCGACGGAGGTCACCGGCGTGATCTCCGTGCAGCCGGACGGGCAGGCCAATCCGGACACGGTCGGGCCCGTCTGCGACGGGGTGACGGTGCGCATCGCCGACACCGGCGAAATCCTCGTCAAGAGCCCCGGCGTGTTCAACGGCTACTACAAGGCCGAGGAGGCGACAGAAGAGGCGTTCGACGAGGACGGGTGGTTCCGCACCGGCGATGCCGGGCTCATGGATGAGCGCGGCCATATCGTCGTGATCGACCGGGCCAAGGATGTCGGCCAGCTCTCCGACGGCTCCGCCTATGCGCCGCAATTCGTCGAGAACAAGCTGAAATTCTCGCCCTATATCAGCGAGGTGGTGTCGTTCGGCGACAAACGCCCCTTCATCTGCGCGATGGTGGCGATCGATCTCAACACGGTCGGCAACTGGGCGGAGCGCCAGGCGCTTGCCTACACCAACTACATGGACCTCAGCCAGAAGCCGGAGACCTACGAGCTCGTCCGCAGCGAGATCGAGCGCATCAATCGCGGCCTGCCGGAAGCCGGGCGCGTGAAGCGGTTCCTGCTGCTCGGCAAGGACCTCGACGCGGACGATGCGGAGATCACCCGCACCCGCAAGCTGCGCCGGTCCTTCATCGCCGACAAATACGCCGATGTGATCGAGGCGTTCTATTCCGGCGGGACTTCCGTCGAGCTTCGCACCGCCGTCACTTTCGAGGACGGGCGGGAGGCATTCATCGACAACCGCATGCAGATTCAAGACGCGGCCTGAGAGGAGCGCATCTCCCATGGCAGATTTCCACTGGGGCTTTTTTCTGGAGCTGCTGGTCTCCGGCGTCCTGATCGGCCTGATGTATTCGCTGATCGCGCTCGGCTTCGTGCTCATCTACAAGGCCACGGACGCGATCAACTTCGCCCAGGGCGAGTTCGTCATGATCGCAGGCATCATCGTCGGCGCCTGCTCGGCCTCCTACGGCCTGCCGCTCTGGCTGGCGATCTCGCTTTCGGTCGGCTTCATGGTGCTCTTCAATGTCGGGCTCGAGCGCACCGTGTTGCGCCCGATGATCGGGCGGCCGATCGTGGCGATCATCATGGCGACCATCGGGCTTGCCGCACTCCTGCGCGGCGCGGGACCCTTCTTCTTCGGTGCGGAAACGCGCCCGCTCAACCTGCCCATCGACGACGCGCCGATCATCATCGGCGACCACTTCATCTACCTGAACCCGATCCACCTGCTGGGCGCCGCCGCCGCGGTTCTCTTCCTGCTCGGCTTCGGCTGGTTCTTCCTGAAGAGCCGCAAGGGCGTCGCCATGCGCGCGGTCGCCGACAGCCACCAGGTGTCGATGGCCATGGGCATCAACGTGCAGCGCTATTTCGCGCTCGCCTGGGTGATGGCGGGCGTCGTGGCGGCGCTCGGCGGCGTCATCTGGGGCAGCCTGCTCGGCGTCGATACGCAGCTTGCGATCATCGGCCTCAAGGTGTTCCCGGTGGTCATCCTGGGCGGGCTCGACTCGATCGTCGGCGTCATCGTCGGCGGCATCATCGTCGGCGTCGTGGAGAACCTCGCCGCCGGCTATCTCGACCCGATGGTGGGCGGCGGCACCAAGGACTTCACGCCCTATGTGCTCATGATCCTGATGCTGATGTTCAAGCCCTACGGGCTGTTCGGCAAGCCGATCATCGAGAGGATCTGATCCCCCATGTTCCATCGCGAGAGCGGCTACTACAAGACGACCTACAAGGGGGACATGGCCTTCTATCCGCTGCCCGTCGGGCGGTGGTCGGTCGCGCTGATCGGCTTCATTTTCCTGATCGTCGTTCCGCTGTTTCTCGATCCCTACTACCTGTCGATCCTCTGCCTGATCGCCATCGCCATCGTCGGCGCGCTCGGGCTGAACATCCTGCTGGGCTACACGGGGCAGATCTCCATCGGCCATGCGGCATTCATGTCGGTGGGCGCCTATACGGCGGCGAACCTGATCACCAAGCTGGACTGGCCGTTCTGGCTGGCGGTGCCGTCGGGCGGCATCATGGCGGCGGCCGTCGGCGCGCTGGTCGGCATCCCGTCGCTACGCATCAAGGGCCTCTATCTCGCCATCGCCACGCTTGCCGCCCAGTTCATCATCGAGTGGGTCATCAACCACACGCCGGCGATCTCGGGCGGCGTGCAGGCGTCCATCGAAGTGCCGCGCCCTACCTTCTTCGGCGAAAAGCTGGACACCGAGATCGAGCTCTACTACTTCCTGATGGCGTTTGCGGCCATCGCCATCGTCGCGACGATGAACCTCGTGCGCTCGCGCGTCGGGCGCGCCTTCATCGCCATCCGCGACCATGACATCGCGGCCGAGATCATCGGCATCAATGTCTTCCGCTACAAGCTCTACGCCTTCGCCATTTCGTCCTTCTACGCCGGGGTGGCGGGCGTGCTCTACACCTACTATTTCAGCATCGCCAACTACGAGCAGTTCC
>JAPOZD010000003.1:0-6985 GCA_026706245.1 Alphaproteobacteria bacterium | reverse complement strand
GGCCCAGGTGAAATCGAGCACGCGGATGCCTTCGAGCGGACGTCCCATGTCTTCATGCTGGGTTCGATCTATGGCGCCGTGTTCATCCAGCTGCTGCCGATCGTGATCCGCCTCTTCATGGACAATGTCGGGGCGTATTTCTTCGACCCGGTGATCCTCGCCCAGGTGACGGCGCAGTTCCGGCTCATCCTGTTCGGCGCGCTGATCATGTTCTTCCTGGTGGTGGAGCCCGAGGGCCTCAACCGCCTGTGGCTCAATATCCGGAACTACTTCCGGGTATGGCCTTTCTCCTACTAGCCCTCGAAACGCGAAGGGAGGACGTGGAATGAGACGTCTCGACAAACTGCTCTTCGGCGCGGGCCTCGCACTGGCCGCGGCGGGGGCGGCGACTTCGGCCGGCGCGGCCGAGATCGTCATTGGCCTGCAATGCGACCGCACCGGGCCGACACAGACCGTGGGTACCTTCCTCTGCCCCGGCTACCACGACTATGTCAGCCTCGTGAACTCCAAGGGCGGAATCGAGGGCCACATGATCAAGCCCCTCGAGATCGACCATGAATACAAGGTCCCGGCGGGCGTGGAGGCCTATGCGCGGCACAAGAAGGAAGGCGCGGTCCTGATCGGCCTCTACGGCACGCCGCACACCCAGGCGCTGACGCAGAAGCTGACCGAGGACAAGATTCCGGGCACCTCCCCGGGTTTCGGCACCGCCGCGGCGGCCAATGGCGAGAACTTCCCCTACATCTTCCCGATTGCGGCCTCCTACTGGAGCCAGGCAGCGGCGGCGCTCGAATATGCCCGCACGCAGCTCGGCGGAGACCTCAAGGGCAAGAAGATCGCCTACATCTACTACGACAACCCGGCGGGCCGCGAGCCGCTGCCGGTGCTGCACAAGCTGCGCGATGAGCTGGGCTATGAGCTGCAGGAATTCGCGGTGCCGCCTCCCGGCATCGAGATGTCCGCGCAGGTGCTCGACATCACCCGCCGCTACCGCGCGGACTACGTGCTGTCCCACCTGTTCGGGCGGGCGCCGTCAGTGTCGATGAAGGAGTTCAAGCGCGCCGGCTATCCGCTCGAGAAGGTGCTGGGCTTCGTGTGGGCCGGCGGCGAGGCGGACATCGCGGCGGCTGGCGGCTTCGACCGTGTCGAAGGCTATTCGGCGCTCCAATTCGCTGGCGTCGGCAGCGACTATCCGGTGCTCGACGAGATCCGCGCCATGTACAAGGCCGACGGCAAGGAAGCGCCGGACGCGATGGCCTCGACGGTCTATTACAACCGCGGCGTCTTCATCGGCGCGATCCATCTCAAGGCGATCGAGAATGCGATCAAGGCCAAGGGCTCTGGCGACATCACCGGCGAGGACGTGAAGAACGGCTTCGAGATGATAAGCGGCTTCACGCTCGGCGGCCTTGTTCCGCCGCTCGAGATCACCGGCTTCGACCATGAAGGCGGCGGCTGGGTTCGCGTCTTCCAGGTCAAGGACGCCAAGTTCGTGCCCGTGACCGAATGGTTCCAGGGCTACCGCGACGCCGTCGTGGAACTGCTGAAAGAGGACGCAAGCCGCCAGTAGGGCTTGCGCGAAGGACTTTGGCGGGGCCTCCGGGCCCCGCCGCTTTGACCATTTTCAAAGGAACGGCCCGAGCGGGAGCGATGCTGAATCTCAACAATATCGAGGTCGTTTACGACAATGTGATCCTGGTGCTGAAAGGCTGTTCGATCGAGGTGCCCGAAGGCCGGATCACGACCGTGCTCGGGGCCAACGGCGCCGGCAAGACAACGACGCTCAAGGCCATTTCCGGCCTGCTGAAGCCGGAGCGCGGCGCGGTCACGCGCGGCTCCATCGACCTCGACGGCGAACGCATAGACCTGCTCGAGGCCCATGACATCGTGAAGAAGGGCATCGTTCAGGTCTTCGAAGGGCGGCGCGTCTTCGTCAACCTTTCCACCGACGAGAACCTGATCGCGGGCGGGCACACCCGGCCGGGCGCCGTCATGCGGGAGCGGATGGACCTGGTCTATGGCTATTTCCCGCGCATCGCGGAGCGCCGGCATGTACAGGCCGGCTACCTGTCGGGCGGCGAGCAGCAGATGCTGGCGATCGGCCGCGCGCTGATGTCGGACCCCAAGATCGTGCTGCTTGACGAGCCGTCTCTCGGTCTCGCGCCGATGATCGTCGAGGAGATTTTCGGCATCATCGGCCAGCTCAACAAGGAGCAGGGCGTGACCGTGCTGCTGGTGGAGCAGAACGCCGCGCTCGCGCTCGCCATCGCCGACCACGGCTATGTGATGGAGAACGGCGCCATCGTCATGGACGGCCCGGCCGCCGAGCTCGGCGAAAACGCCGACATCAAGGAGTTCTATCTCGGCATCAGCGAGCATGGCGAGAAGAGGTCCTACCGCGACGTGAAGCACTACCGCCGCCGCAAGCGCTGGCTCAACTAGACAGGGATTCGCCGCGCGCCCGGCGGAGGAGGACGCCATGCCGAGAGACCCGGACTATTTCAAGGACAGGACCATCCTGATTACCGGCGCCGGCAGCGGAATCGGCCGCGCGACGGCGCTGGTGTTCGCGCGCGAAGGCTCGAATGTGGTCTGCGCCGACATCGACCCGGAGGCCGCGGAGCGCACGGCCAACCAGGTGATCCAGCTCGGCGCGAAGGCGACATTCATGGCCTGCGACGTGACCGTGCGGGCCGAGGTGGATGCGGCCGTCGCCCAGGCCGTCTCGGACTTCGGGCGGGTGGATTTCGAGTTGAACGCAGCCGGCGCGGCGCTTGCCCGGAAGCCTTTCCTGGAGATCACCGAGGAGCTCTGGGAGCGCACCTACGCCCTCAATGTGCGCGGCACCTTCAACGGCGCGCAGGCCATCCTGCCGCACATGCTGGAGAAGGGCGGCGGCGTGATCGTCAACATCGCGAGCGTGGCGGCGAGGATCGGCGGGGCCGGCAATTCCGTGCATTACGCCTCGTCCAAGGGCGCGGTGCATACCATGACGCTCGGCATCGGCCGGGAATTCGCCAACCGGGGGGTGCGCTGCCTGTCCATCTCGCCCGGCGTCGTGGACACGCCCTTCCACGACAACACGCCGCCCGAAGTGCTCCAGGGCTATGCCGAGCAGATGCCGATAGGACGGATGGCCCAGCCGGAGGAGATCGCCGAGACGGTGCTGTTCGCCTGCTCCGACGGCGCCAGCTACCTCACCGCCGACACGATCTTCGTCACCGGAGGGCTGCGGTAGCCGGACCGGTACGCTCCGGGCCGCAAGGGATATTGCTCGCCGGGAGAGGTCCCGGATCGACGCTGACGCGCCGTCCGGGACGACGGAAAGGGCTTGGCGGTTCTTACTCGTTGCCGCTGGTATCACTCATCGTGGAAGCATACCCAGTCCGATAGCGGCGCGCGTTCGGTGCGCAGGGTGTTTTCGACGGCATCCTCGTCCTCGTAGCCGAGGGCCATGCCGCAGACGACGACTTCCTCCTCCGGCATGCCGAGCACCTCGCGCACGACCCCATGATAGGGCGTCCACGCGACCTGCGGGCAGCTGTGCAGGCCGAAGGACCGCGCCGCCACCATGACATTCTCCAGGAACATGCCGTAATCGAGCCAGCTTCCGATCTCCAGCACGCGGTCCACGCTGAAGATGATGCCGACCGGCGCATCGAAGAACATCTGGTTGCGGGCGTGCTGGACGCGCATCTTGTCGGTCTCGCCGCGCTGGATGCCGAGCAGGCCGTAGAGGTCCCAGCCGACCTTGCGGCGGCGCGACAGGTAAGGCTCCGGGAAGCGGTCCGGATAGTATTTGTATTCGGCCTTCAGCGCCGCGCCGTTTGCGCCGGCGGCGAGCGCGGCCCGGACCAGCCGTTCGCGCGCCGCGCCGGTCACGACCCGCGCCTTCCAGGGCTGCATGTTGGTGCCGGAAGGCGCGCGGGCCGAGACTTCGAGAATTTCCCGGACGATCTCCGGCGGCACCGGGTCCGGCCTGAAAGCGCGGACGGACCGGCGGGTGGCTATGGCTTCTAGGGCATGCACGCGGCGACCTCCATGGCAGGCAGGCTTTCAATGAGGATCCGGTTGACTTCGTCCGGCGCTTCGTAAGCGGCCCAGTGGCCGGCGCCGGGAACGACATGGAAGGGGCAGCCGGGCTGCACGGCCTGGAACAGGTCGCGCCTTGTATGGAGCAGGTCGCCGGCCGTGGCGTCGCGCTCGCCCCATATGCCCTGGATCGGCAGGCCGGCGGCGGCCATCTCGCCGAGCCTTTGCGCGAGGCTGTCCCCGGCCGGGATCCTGCCGGAGCGGATGCGTGCGCGGCGCGTATTGGCGTTCTGGAGCGCAAGCGCGGCGGCGTCGATCCGTTCGGGGTCGCCGAACATCTGGAGGCCGAGATTGTGGCGGTGGAGATCGAGGATTTCCGCCTGGCTCATGTTCCTGTTGGGCTTGCGAAGCGGAGCTCTCGCGGCCAATGGCAGGCCGAGGGCGTTGGAGCCTATCGCGGTATAGCTGAGCACGCGCCGCATCATGCGGACGACGACATGGCCGCCGACGATGCCGCCGAAGGAAAAGCCGACGAGATGGAACGGCTCCGGCGCAAGCCGCTCCAGTCCTTCCGCCAGGATGTCGGCGAGGCTGCCCGCGTCGAACGGCAGGGGCGGCAGGTCGCTCCCGCCCATGCCCGGCAGGTCGCAGGCGAGGACGCGGAAATGCGCCGACAGGTCCTCGATATTGCGCAGCCAGTGCGTCCAGGAGCCGAAGGAGCCGTGCAGCAGCAGCACGGTGGGCCCGGCGCCCCATTCGCGCCAGACCATGCTTCCATCGCCGCAGGGCGTCTCGTGGCGTCGGGCCGCCCGGTCGAGCCGGCCCTGAAGTTCGGGCGTCGTCATGCTTGGTTGGGAAGAGCGTGATAGAGTAAGTTCCGGCGGGATTGATAGGGGAGGAACGCCATGAAGTCCAACAGCATCGAGGTCCGGCCGGTATCAGGCGCGCTCGGCGCAGAGGTCTGCGGCGTCGATCTCGGCGACACGCTCTCGGACGAGCAGGTGGATACCCTGCGCCGGGCGTTCCTCGACCACCAGGTGATCTTCTTCCGCGGCCAGTCGCTCGACCCCGACAGCCACAAGGAGGTGGGCCGGCATTTCGGCGACCTCAACATCCACGGCTATTACGAGTCGCTGCCGGGGCACCCGGAAATCCTGCCGGTGCTGAAGGAGCCCGAGGCGACCGGCAATATCGGCGGCGTCTGGCATTCCGATGTCACCTACCTGCCGGCGCCGGCGCTGGGCTCGATCCTCTATGCGCTGGAAGTGCCGCCGGCAGGCGGCGACACCATGTTCGCCAGCCAGTATCTCGCCTGGGAAACGCTGTCGGACGGCATGAAGGACATGCTGGAGGGGCTGCGCGCCATCCACAGTTCCGACATCTTCACGAACAAGGCTCGCCGCGACGCCGTCAATGCGACCCGCACCACCAAGCTCAACGAGGTGGACGAGACCGTCGAGAGCAGTCATCCCGTGGTGCGCACCCATCCGGAAACCGGCCGCAAGTGCCTGTTCGTCAACGGGGCGTTCACAAGGCGCATCGACGGCTGGACCGCGGAGGAAAGCCGGCCGCTGCTCGACTTCCTCTACCGGCAGGCCTCGCGGCCGGAGTTCACCTGCCGGTTCCGCTGGGAGGAGGGGTCGATCGCGTTCTGGGATAACCGCTGCACGCAGCATTACGCGCTCAACGACTACCAGGGCCACCGCCGCAGCATGCACCGGGTGACGCTGGAAGGCGACAGGCCGGTCTGATGGAACTCGTCGATCTCTCCCGCGAACTTTACCATCGCACCGCCCATCACCCGTCCCATCCGCCGGTGGTCGTGACGGTCTGGAACGACCATTCCGAGATCAAGTCGGCCGGCGGCTTCGACTTCACCTCGAAGTCCCTCACAATGTCGCTCTCGGACCATTCCGGCACCCATGTGGATGCCTTCTACCACTTCGATCCCGACCCGGAGGCGGAGTCGATAGACCGGATGGCGCTCGAGCGCTTCTACACCTCCGCCATCTGCCTGGACCTCGGCGAGCCGCCGCCGCGCCATGCGGTGACGGTGCCCGAGATGGAGGCCGCGCTCGAAGCGTCCGGGGAAGAAATCCGCCAGGGAGACACGGTGCTGCTCGCCATGGGCGTGAACCGGCGCATGTTCGGCACGCCCGCCTACGGGCATGAGTTTCCCGGCCTTGCGACCGAGTCCGTCCACTGGCTCGCCGACAGGGGGATCGGCATGTTCGGCGTCGAGGCGGTGAGCCCCGCGCCGGAAGGGGAACTCAACTTCCGCGCGCACCGCGCCTGCGCCGAGCGCCGGATCACCCATATGGAGTGCCTCGCCAATCTGGAGGCGGTAATCGGGCGCGGGCGGTTCCGCTTCATCGGCTTCCCGCTCAGGATTCGCGGCGGCACCGGCAGCCCGATCCGCGCGGTGGCGGTGTTCGAATGAAGGCCTTCCTCGCCCGGGCCCTGTTCGCCGCAGCCGGCCTGTTGTTGGCCGCCACTGCATGGGCAGATGCGTCGAAGCCGGTGGTGGTCGAGCTCTTCACCTCGCAGGGCTGCTCCTCCTGCCCGCCGGCGGACCGGATTCTCGGGCGCCTGGCGGACCGGGAGGATGTGATCGCGCTCGGCTTCCATGTGAACTACTGGGACCGCCTCGGCTGGCCGGACCCCTTCGCCACCGAGGCCGGAACCGAGCGGCAATACGCCTACAGCCCGGTGCTCGGCCGCCGCAATGTCTATACCCCGCAGATGGTGATCGACGGGCGTTACGATGTGGTTGGCTTCGATGCGGAGCGGATCAAGTTGGCTATCGCCCAAGCGGAAGCCACGTCGGCGTCGCGCCTCGCCGTCGGCCTCGAATGGCGCGATCCGGGCCGTCTCGCCTATTCGCTGCCGGCGGGGGAGGGCGCCGCGCATGTCCGCCTGGTACGCTTCGCCCGCAAGCTCGACCAGGATATCG
>JAPOZD010000354.1 GCA_026706245.1 Alphaproteobacteria bacterium | reverse complement strand
GGTCGAGTTGGGCGCGGGCGGCGCGGTGGCGCTCGGCGATGGCGCGGTCGTCCGGGGGCGGCGGTTCCGGGCCGGCGTCCTCGGCATAGGCTGCGGCGAGGGCTTCGACGGCCGGGGCCAGCTTTTCGGCGAGCATCGCCGCCAGTGCGGGGCGGGGGTCGGTTGCGGTCATCCATGTCTCCTTGCCGGTCCGGGAGCGGCGGTCCCTTTGCCCCCCATTCGTCGTCCCCGCGAAGGCGGGGACCCATCCCTGACCCCCGATGCCGCGCGGAACGCGGCGAACTGAAACGATGGCGGCGTTATGCGCCGCCGCCGTAGCCGGTGGAGAACAGGCCGAACCGCTGAGGCTGCTGCGAGAACCGAGGCTGGGCCCCGGCTCGGGGGCCGGGGCGACGGATGGGGAGCATGCGATACAGCGCCACCGGGCGGAGATGTGTGAATCCGGTAGGGATCAAGTCCAGGGTGACGGTTCGGGGCAGGCCGGGGCCATACTGCGCCGGGCATGACGGGATGAGTGGCCGGGGGAGGCCGAACGCTGCAGTCGAAGCCCTCGAAACTTCTCGATCGGTACACTGGCGCCTAAAGACGGGCGGCGGCCGACCGGATCGCCTCCCAGGCCTGCTCGACATGGACCCGTCCGGTGCCGGTCTGCCCGATGGAGACGCGAATCGCATAGGCCCCGTTCACGCTGCCCTGCGTCAGGTAGATGCGCCCTTCGTCATTGATCGCGTGCAGCAGTCGCTCGTTCAGGCCGTCAAGCGCCGTTTCTCCCTCGGGGGCATAACGGAAATTCAGCAATGCCAGGGACCTGGGGGCCATAAGCTCGAAATCCGGATGCGCCGCGATCTCGCCTTCGAGCCATTCGGCCAGCGCAATATGCCGCCGCACCAGGTCGCGCAGGCCGGCGAGGCCGTAGCTGCGCAGAACGAACCAGAGCTTGAGCGCGCGGAAACGCCGGCCGAGCGGCACGCTCCAGTCCCGGTAGTCGATGACGGCGTTTCCCTCCCGGCTTTGCAGATAGGCGGGGAGGATCGAAAAGGTGCGGACCAGCGCGTCCGGATCGCGAACGAAATGCGCCGAGCAGTCGAAATTGGTCAGCAGCCATTTGTGCGGATTGAAGACGAGGCTGTCCACGGCCTCGATGCCCTGCAGCATCCAGCGGTGCTCCTCGCAGATGAGGGCGCTGCCGGCCCATGCGGCATCGACATGGAGGAAGACGTCATGCGCGCGGGCGACGGCGCCGATTTCGTCCAGCCGGTCGATGGCGCCGACGCCGGTCGTGCCGAGGCTCGCAACGATGCAGGCGGGCCTGAGGCCGGCCGCCCTGTCGGCGCGAATCGCCGCATCCAGCGCATCCGCCTTCATCGCGAAATCATCCCCGGTTTCGATGAGCCGGACATGGCGGCGCCCGTAGCCGGCGATCTTCGCGCCCTTTTCGGTGGCCGAATGGGCCTGGTCCGAGGTGTAAACCACGGGCGCGGCGCCGGCTGCGGCGAGGCCGCGCTCGTTGGCCGCGCCCCCGGTCGCGCGTTCGCGCGCCGTCAGGAGCGCGCACAATATGGCCGAGGAGGCCGAGTCCTGGACCGTGCCTGCAAAGCCCTCCGGCAGGCCGATGGCCTGCCTGAGCCAGTCCAGCATGCGGGTTTCCATCTCGGTGGCCGCGGGCGAGGTCTGCCACAGCATGCATTGCGCGCCGAGCGCGGCCGTCAGCATCTCCGCCAGCACCGAAGGCGGGCTCGAATTGGCCGGGAAATAGGCGAAGAAGCGCGGATGCTGCCAGTGGGTCATGCCCGGTATGACGATGCGCTCGAAGTCCGCGAACACGGCTTCCATCGCCTCGCCCGCCTCGGGCGGCGAAAGGGGCAGGGCGGCGGCGGTCTCGCCCGGGCGGGTCTGCGCGCGGACGGGCAGGCGCTCCACCCCGGTCATGTAGTCGGCCATCCAGTCCACGAAGCGGTGGGCGTGGGCCCTGAATTCCTCGGGCGTCACGGGCCCGGGCGCTCCGGCGCCATTGATTCCGGGGGCAGCATCGGGGTTATAGTCTCCGGCAGCGAGATCGACCGGATGAGCATGGCATGACGACAGTTTCTCCAGAAGTCCTCGACAGCCCGGCAGCCTGGCGCGGCCCGGAGATGTGCGCCGCAAGCGGCTGGGAGCTGCGCCTTACCGACGCCGAGATCGGGGAAATCGACCGCGCGGTCGCCGCCATCGACCGGCCCCTGATCGAGGTGGACCGGGAGGCGTTCCCGCTGCCGACCCTGGGTCCGAAGCTCGCCCGGCTCCGGCAGGAGTTGCTGGAGGGCAGGGGGTTCTTCCTGCTGCGCGGGCTGCCGGTGGGGCGCATGAGCCGGGAAGAGGCCGTGGCCGCCTTCTGGGGCATCGGCGCGCATTTCGGCAGCGCGCGCTCGCAGAACGCCAGGGGCCACCTGATGGGCCATGTGAAGGATGTAGGCCTGCACAGCAGCGATCCCAATGTCCGCGTGTACCAGACCCGCGAACGCCAGCTTTTCCACACCGATTCCGTGGATATCGTCGCGCTGATGTGCCTGCAGCCGGCCAAGGCGGGCGGGCTCAGCTCCATCGTGAGCTCCGTGGCCGTCCACAACGAGATGGCGCGGCGGCGCCCGGATCTGGCGGCCGAACTCTACGAGCCGTTCATTGTCGACCGGCGTGGCGAGGTGCCGGAAGGCATGAAGCCCTGGTTCGCACTGCCGGTGTTCAACCGGATCGGGGACGAGCTGACCACGATCTACACACGGCGCTACATCGAGTCCGCGCGCCGCTTCCCGGAGGTGCCGGCGCTGACGCCGAAACAGGTAGAAGCCCTCGACCTGTTCGACTCGCTCTGCAACAGCGGCGACTTCCGGCTCGACATGGCCTTCGAGTCCGGCGACATGCAGTTCCTTTGCAACCACGTCATCCTGCACGACCGGACCGCCTTCGAGGACTGGCCGGAGCCGGAGCGCCGCCGCCACCTGCTGCGGCTCTGGCTGTGCCCGCCCGAGGGACGCAGGCTGCCGGACGCCTTCGCGGCGCGCTATGGCAGCACCCGGCCGGGCGACCGGGGCGGCATCGTGGTCAAGGACGCGGTGCCGGTGGTGCCTCTGGAGGCGGCGTAGCCCGCGCCGAGGCGAGGAAGCGCTCCAGCGCGCCTTCCGGCAGGTCGTGCGGCAGCTCCGCCTCCGCCCCCAATGCGGCCTTGAGGCGGAGGCGATAGTCCGTGCGGCTGATTTCCACCGCGCCGAAGGTCGCCAAGTGTTCGGTGAAGAACTGCGTGTCCAGAAGGCGGTAGCCGCCGGCCCTGAGGCGGACCGCGAGGTGGACGAGCGCCACCTTGCTCGCATCCCGGACCCGCGAGAACATGCTCTCGCCGAAGAAGGCGCCGTCGATGGCCACGCCGTAAAGGCCGCCCGCCAGCCGCCCGTCCAGCCGGCATTCCACGCTGTGCGCCGCGCCCTTCCGGTGGAGTTCCCGGTATAGGCGCAGAATGTCGTCATTGATCCAGGTGTCGCCGTCATCGGCGCGCGGCTCGGCGCAGGCCGCGATCACCGCGTCGAAATCGCCATCGACCGCAACCTCGAACCGGCCCTGGCGGACGGTGCGCGCAAGGCGCCGCGGCACATGGAAGCCATCGAGCGGAATGACGCCCCGCCGGCGCGGGTCCAGCCAGTAGAGCGTGTCGGAGCTGCGCCCGTCCGCCATGGGGAAGAGCCCCAGGCGGTAGGCGGTCAGCAGCATTTCCGCCGAAATCCGCTTCAAGCGCCGTCCATCCAGCGTTCCAGCCAGTGAATGTCGCAGGCGCCGCCGTTGAAGTCCCGGTTGGCGGCGATGCGCCGGTGCAGGTCGAGATTGGTGTCTATGCCCTCGATGACATATTCGTCGAGCGCGCGGGCAAGGCGGGCGACCGCCGTGCTGCGGTCCGGCCCGTGCACCACCAGCTTGGCGACCAGGCTGTCGTAATGCGGCGGCACGACGCAGCCGGCGAAAAGCGCGGAATCGACGCGCACGCCCGGGCCCCCCGGCGGGTGGTATTCGCGCACGCGCCCCGGCGAGGGCACGAAGGTGCGGGCATCCTCGGCATTGACCCGGCATTCGATGGCATGGCCGTCGAAACGCACATCCTCCTGGCCGAAGGACAGCCTCCCGCCTGCCGCGATCGCCAGCTGTTCGCGCACGATATCGACGCCCGTCACCATTTCCGTGACCGGATGTTCGACCTGGAGGCGCGTGTTCATCTCGATGAAGTGGAAGTCGCGCCCGTCGAACAGGAACTCCAGCGTGCCCGCACCCAGATAGCCGAGCCGGGCGACCGCCCCTGCGGCCCGCTCGCCGACCGCGGCCTGCTGGGCATCGTCGAGGGCGGGGGAGGGCGCCTCCTCGATGACCTTCTGGTGGCGGCGCTGGATGGAGCAGTCGCGCTCGCCAAGATGGACGGCATTGCCATGGGAGTCCGCCAGCACCTGGACCTCGATATGGCGCGGGTTCTCGATGAACTTCTCGATGAACACGCGCGAATCGCCGAAGGCGCCGGCGGCCTCGCGCCGCGCCAGCCCGAGCGCAGGGGCGAGGTTCGCCGGCGTGCGGGCGATCTGCATGCCGCGCCCGCCGCCGCCCGCCGCCGCCTTGACCAGCACCGGATAGCCGATCCCGTCGGCGACCCGCGCGGCTTCCGCGTCGTCCTCGATTGCGGCGTCGCTGCCCGGCACGCCGGAGATGCCGACCTCGGCCATGGCCGCCTTGGCGGCGATCTTGTCGCCCATCGTCGCGATATGATCGGGGCTCGGGCCGATGAAGGTGAAGCCGTGGTCGGTCACGACCTGGGCGAAGGTGGCGTTTTCCGCGAGGAAGCCGAGGCCCGGGTGAATGGCGTCCGCGCCGGCCACGCTCGCGGCCGAGACCAGCGCGGCCATGCTGAGATAGCTGTCGCGCGGCGCGGGCGGGCCGATGCACACGCTCTCGTCCGCAAGGCGCACATGCATGGCGTCGGAGTCGATGGTGGAATGGACCGCCACCGTACGGATGCCGAGGTCCCGGCAGGCGCGGATGATGCGAAGCGCGATCTCGCCGCGATTGGCGATCAGGACCTTTTCGAACACCGGCTCAGCCGAGAATCATCAGGGTCTCGCCATATTCGACCGGGTCGCCGCTGGAGACGAGAACCTGCCGGACGACGCCGTCCGAGGGCGCGGGAATCTGGTTGTACACTTTCATCGCCTCGATAATCAGCAGGATCTGGCCCGCCTGCACGCGGTCGCCGACCTGCACGAATGCCGGCTGCCCCGGTTCCGGCTGAAGATAGACCGTGCCCACGATCGGCGCCGTGACGGGGGTACCCTCCGCGCCTGCGGGCGCCTGCTGTGGAGACGGGGCCGCATCGGCCGGCGAGGTTTCCGGCACGGGCGCTGCGGCCGCTGCGACGGGCGCGGAGACCGGCGCCGCGCCGCGGGCGGAGATTCTGAGGCTCCGGTCCCCGTCCCGGTATTCGATCTCGCCGACGCCCGTTTCCTCGAGCAGCGCCGCGAGCCGGCGGACGGCTTCCTCGTCGATGGGAAAGCCGCTCACGGTGCGTCCCCCTCCGCGCGCCAGCGGTCATGCAGGGCCAGCAGCGCCAGCCGGTATCCGACGGGGCCGAAGCCCGCGATCATGCCAAGCGCCGCGCCCGATATGTAAGAATGATGGCGGAAGGCCTCGCGCCGGTGGATGTTCGAGAGATGGACCTCGACCACCGGGCCCTCGAAGAGCGTCAGCGCATCGAGCAGCGCGACCGAGGTGTGGGTGAAGGCTGCGGCGTTGATGACGACGGCGTCGAAATCCCCGCGCGCCTCCTGTATCCAGGTGACGAGCTCGCCTTCATGGTTGCTCTGCCGGCAGACGGCCTCCATGCCGAGCTCGCCGGCGGCCGCCTTCACGTCCGCGTCGATCTCCGCAAGGGTCGTGCGCCCGTAAATCTCGGGCTGGCGCTGGCCGAGCATGTTGAGATTCGGCCCGTTCAGAACCAGCACGCGCTTCGTCATGGTCATCCTCTCCAGCCGCGGCGGCGCCTCAGAAGGACTCCGTCCACGGCCTGAGATCGACCTCCAGCGCCCAAGCCGAACGATGCTGGCGGTGGACGTGCAGATAGGTCTCGGCAATCGAGTCGGGGACCAGCAGGTGGTCTTCCGGCAGGCCGGGGTCCGGCGCATGGTGCGGCCCCAGAATGCCGCCGTCGATGACGAAATGCGCGATGTGGATGCCCTTCGGGCCGTAGGCGCGCGCCATCGACTGCGCCAGCGCGCGCAGGCCGAACTTGCCGACCGCGAAGCCCGCCGACATGGCGTAGCCCTTCACGGACGCTGTGGCGCCGGTGAAGAAGATGCTGCCCGAGCCGCGCGGCAGCATGGCCCGCGCCGCCTCCCGGCCCACGATGAACCCGCCGAGGCACGCTTGCCGCCACGCCTGCTCGAACAGTTCGGTTTCGATATCCACAACACTGCCGCGCACGCGCCCGGATGCGTTGAAGACGACGATGTCCGGGTCCGGCACGGCGGCGAACAGCGCCTTGACGCTCGCATCGTCGGTGGCGTCGCAGGCGTGAAGGCTGACAGCACCGCCCAGTTCGGCGGCGACCGGCTCCAGCTTCGCCGGCGTGCGCGCGGCCAGCGCGACCTTCATGCCGGCGCGAGAGAAGATGCGCCCAAGCGAGGCGCCAAGGCCGGGCCCCACCCCGACGACGATCGCGGTTTCCGTCCCGTTCATACTGGGAATGCTCCTATTCGGCGGCGGCTATCGTTTGTTTGCCGGGATTGCGCAGCGTTTCGAGATGCGCGTCGCGCTGTTTCTCCGCGGCTTCGAGATGGCGCAGCTTCACATGGCCGTAGCCCCGGATATGTTCCGGCACGCTCGCAAGGGCTACGGCGGCGGCGCATGTCTCCGGGGCGAAGCGGTCGAGGATCTCCTCCACATCGCCCTCATATTGCGCGATCAGCGCGCGCTCGCGGCGGCGCTCCTCCGTCCGGCCGAAGGGGTCGAAGGCGGTGCCGCGCAGGCCCCGCATGGCCGCCAGCAGCCGGAAGACATGCAGCATCCACGAGCCGAAGCGCATCTTGCGCGGCTCGCCGGTCACCGGGTCCTTCCGGGCGAAGAGCGGCGGGGCCAGGTTGAACTCCAGCCGGTAGCCGCTTTCGAACTGGCGCTCGATCTGCTTGCGCAGGTCCCCGGAGGCGTGAAGCCGGGCGACCTCGTATTCGTCCTTGTAGGCCAGAAGCTTGAAGTAGTAGCGCGCGACCGCGTGGGAAAGTGGCCCGCCGCCCTCCACGCCCTCGGTCTCGCGCACTCGGTCCACCAGCGCCTTGTACCGCCCGGCATAGGCAGCGTTCTGGTAGTCGGTCAGGAACGCGGTCCTGCGGGCGACCATGTCGTCCAGGCTTTCGAGAACGGGACGCTCCTGCCTCGCGTCCGCCGGATATGCGATCCGCTCGACGAAAGCGAGGTCATGCGCCGCCCGCCGGCCCCAGTCGAACGCGGTCTTGTTCATCTCGACGGCGACGCCATTGAGCTCGATGGCGCGCTCGATGGCCTCGGCGCCAACCGGGACCAAGCCCCTTTGATAGGCGAAGCCGGCCATGAACAGGTTGGAGCCGATGGCGTCGCCGAGCAGCGCCGTGGCGAGGCGCGTGGCGTCGATCATTTCCACGGCATCGCCGCCGAGCGCCGCCTCGATCCGGGTGCGCAGCTCGTCCTCCGGGAAGGACATGTCGGGATTGCGGGCGAACTCGTTCGTGTAGGTGCGATAGGTATTGATGACCGCCCGGCTGGTGCCCCGGCCCAGCCTCGAGAGCGTGTCGATCTGGCTGGAGGTCACGAGATCGCAGCCGATGAGCGCGCGCGCGCCGCCAAGCCCGATACGCACGCTGTGCAGGTCTTCCGGATTGTCGGCGATCCGCAGGTGGCTCCAGACGGCGCCGCCTTTCTGGGCGAGCCCCGTCATGTCCATCACGGTGGCGGCCTTGCCCTCCAGATGCGCCGCCATGGCAAGCAGCGCGCCCACGGTGATGACGCCCGTACCGCCAATGCCGTCGATCATGATGGAGTAGGGCTCGCCGGTCGCCGGAATGGCGGGCTCCGGCAGGACTTCCAGCGGCCCCGGCGCCTGGCCGGCAGGCTTGCCCCTGCGCGGCTCGGCGTCATAGACCGTGACGAAGCTCGGACAGAAGCCGTTCAGGCAGGAATAATCCTTGTTGCAGGCGGACTGGTCGATCATCCGCTTGCGGCCGAACTCGGTCTCGACCGGGATGACGGAGACGCAGTTCGACTTCACCCCGCAATCGCCGCAGCCTTCGCACACGGCCGGGTTGATGAACATGCGCTTGGGCGGGTTGGGGAAAGCGCCGCGCTTGCGCCGCCGGCGCTTCTCCGCCGCGCAGGTCTGCACATAGACGAGGCCCGAAACGCCCTCGATCTCCCGGAGCTCGATCTGGACCCGGTTCAACTCCGAGCGGTGCCTGACCACCGTGCCCGGAGCGAGGTCGCGCGCCTTCTCATAGGCTTCCGGCGTGTCGGTGACCAGATAGACCGGCTTCACGCCCTCGGCGGCAAGCTGCTGCGTCACCATTGCGGGCGACAGCGGACCGTCCACCGGCTGCCCGCCGGTCATGGCCACGGCGTCGTTGTAGAGCACCTTGTAGGTCATGTTGGCGCCGGACGCGACGGCGGCCCGCACCGCCAGAATGCCGGAATGATAGTAGGTGCCGTCGCCGATATTCTGGAAGATGTGCGGCGTCTCGACGAAGTGGTGCAGCCCGGCCCAGGTCGCGCCTTCGGCGCCCATATGCGTGTAGGTGGCGGTCTTGTCCGGATCGACCCACTGCGCCATGAAATGGCAGCCGATGCCTGAGAACGCCCGCGACCCGTCCGGCAGCCGCGTGCCGGAATTGTGCGGGCAGCCGGAGCAGAAGGACGGCGTGCGCACAAGGCTCGGCTGGTTGCCGCCCGACTGGCGGGTCACATTCCGAATCGCTTCCAGCCGGGACTCGAAGCGCGAGATGTCAGCCATCCGGCCGAGCCGGGAGAGAATGGCCTCGGCCACTTCTTCGGGTTGCAATTCCCCGTGGGTCCGCAGCAGTTCCCGCCCGTCCTCGTCGGTCTTGCCGACGACGCGGGGCCGGCGGTCGGCCGGCGTGCTGTAGAGAAGCTCCTTGATCTGCGGCTCGATCAGCCCGCGCTTCTCCTCGACGACGATGATCTCTTCCAGCCCCTCGCAGAAGGCGCGCATGCCTTCCGGCTCTATCGGCCAGGAGAGCGCCACCTTGTAGACCGAGAGCCCGAGCTCGCGCGCGGTCGCGTCGTCGATGCCGAGCGCCGAGAGGGCCTGGCGCGTATCCAGATAGGACTTGCCGGTCGTCACGATCCCGATCCGCCGGCCCGGCCCGCCGACCGTCACCCGGTCCAGCCGGTTCGCGCGCACGAAGGCGACGGCCGCCGGCAGCTTGATATGGTGCAGGCGGGGTTCCTGTTCGACCCAGACATCGGGCCAGCGGATGTTGGGGCCGCCCTCCGGCATCTCGAAATCCGCCGGCAGCCGGATCTGCACCCGATCAGGATCGATATCGACGGTCGCTGTCGAATCAACCGTGTCCGTGACGCAGATGAAGCCCGCCCAAAGGCCCGCATAGCGCGACATGGCAAAGCCGTAGAGGCCGAAGTCGAGGAATTCCTGAACCCCCGACGGATTCAGGATCGGCACCATGGCATCGACGAAGGCGAACTCGCTCTGATGCGCCGTCGTGGAGCTCTTCGCGATATGGTCGTCGCCCGCGAGCGCTATGACGCCGCCATGCGGATGCGTGCCGAACAGGTTGGCATGCTTGAGCGCGTCGCCGGTCCGGTCCACGCCCGGCCCCTTGCCGTACCAGATACTGAAAACGCCGTCATATTTCGCGTCGCCGAAGAAACCCGACTGCTGTGTTCCCCAGACGGACGTCGCGGCGAGGTCCTCGTTGACGCCCGCCTTGAAGACGACGTGATGGTCCTGAAGATGCTTGCGCGCCGCCCATAGCTGCTGGTCGTAACCGCCAAGGGGGGAGCCGCGATAGCCGGAGATGAAGCCGGCGGTGTTGTGACCCGCCGCCAGGTCGCGGCGGCGCTGCACCAGAGGCAGCCGCACCAGGGCCTGAGCCCCGGTCAGCAGGACCCGCCCTTCGTCCAGTGTGTATTTGTCGTCCAGCTTGACTTGTGCAAGCGCCATATCCGGGCTCCTGGGGCCGAGGCCTTTCCTGATGAGGCCGAACCCCGATTATCTACGATGAGGCGGCGTCTCGTCCATGGGGCACCCTATTCGGCGTCGGCCCGGGTGCGGGCCCAGCTATCCTTGATGACAGTCAGCAGATGGCGCTCGCGCACCGTGTCGATCGATGCGGAAACGGTCATGCCTGCGCGCAGCGGAGGCGCGCCGGGACGTTCCTGCAGCAGCAAACGGACGGGAAGGCGCTGCACCACCTTGACCCAGTTGCCGGTTGCGTTCTGGGGCGGTAGCACGGCGAATTCCGCGCCGGTGGCGGGGCTGATGCTGTCCACCACCGCCTGCCACACGAAATCCGGATAGGCATCGACCACGACCGTCGCCTTCTGGCCGACATGGATATGGGTAAGCTCGGTCTCCTTGAGATTGGCTTCGACCCAGGGCTGCTGCTCGACGATGATGGAGAACACCGGCTTGCCGGACTCGACATATTCGCCGGCCTGCAATTTGACATTGCTGACGATGCCGCCGACCGCAGCGCGGACAACCGTGCGGTCGAGATCGAGTCTGGCCGCGTCGCGCAGCGATTCCTTTTCGCGGTACATCGGGTGCTTCTCGACGGGCGTGTCGAGCGCTCCTCCCAGTTGCACCAGCACCCGGCTCATCCGTTTCCGGGCCACTTCCGCCTGCTTGCGGATCACTTCGGTCCGCTGCCGGGCGACCGCCAGGTCGTGCTCGGCGGCTTCCAGCCTGATTCGGGCCGCAGCACCCCGGCGCTGCAGGTCGCGGAGGCGCTTCACCTGCTTGCGGTGGTAGCGAACCGCCTCGAGCGCCTCGTGCGATTCGCCTTCGGTTACCTCCAGCTGGCCTGCCGCGACATCGTACTCGGCCCGCAATCCGAGCAACTCGTCACGTACCATGCCCATTTCCGCCTCGGCGCGCGCCAAACGAATTTCGACAGGGATCGGGTCGATGCGGAAGAGCAGGTCTCCGGCGCTCACCACCTCGTGGTCGCGCACGGCGACATCCACGACCCGACCCTCTATATCGGCGCTGACCTGGACGATGTCGTTCTTCACATAGGCGTTTTCGGTCGTCACATAACGCCCGCCGGTGAGATAGACATAGGATCCGACCGCTATCGCGGCGAGCGGCACCACGATCAGCAGGAACAGGCGGGTCAGGGCCCGGCTTACGCGGCGCAAACTCATTGGGCTGCCATCTGTCGGTCGGCCGCACTGGCCGTCTGGTTGCTGTTCTGGAGCATTTCCTGCAAACGGGCCTTGACCGTAATCAGCACCTCAATCGCCTTGTCGTGTTCGGCCTCATCGAGGTCGCTCAGCGCTTCGTGAATTGTCTCCAGCGCGATCGTGCGCATCGAGCGCTCGATCGCTTCGGCTTTCCGCGTGAGATGGATGCGCCTGACGCGCCGGTCGGCGTCGTCGGCCTCGCGCACGACGAAGCCGTTGTCCTCAAGCCGGTCCACCAGGCGGCCGGCAGGCCCTTTTTCCATCTCCATGGTCTCCGCCAGCTCCGACTGGGTACAGCCCGGCTGACGGTAAATGCGGGTGAGCGCCAGCCACTGAGAGCGCGTGAGGCCGAAATCCCGCACCCGGCGGTCGAACTCCGTGCGCAGCAGGCGTGCGACATCGGAGACCAGAAAGCCGAAATAGCGTTCGTCTTCCATGCGTTGGGAATCCGGATTTAGTTACCTAGGCGACTTTATGCAGAGATATGGTCGCCCAGGCAACAAAGTCAAGGCGTGAATTCGATTTTCATGGCGACCGAGCCGTTGGATGGATTGCCGGCGGCGCCGGAAAGGTCAGGCCTTTCGGGTCGGAACGGGCTCTATCCGTCAAGCAGTTTGAAGAATCGTTCTTTGGTCATTCCGGCCGTGCGCATATTGTTCGCGATGATGAAGCGCGCGACATCCTTTCTCTTGGGGATGACGACCGGGCTTGGAACCCCGTCTTTCACCATCACTATATGGGATCCGTGGTGATGGTCGATTGTGAAACCGTCTGCTTCGAACACCCGGACCAAGCGCTTCCAGTCAAGCGGCGCTAGCTTGGGCATGAGCGACAAGTGAGATCGGGATATCAATCATTTCGCCAGCCTCGGCGCCGACGGATGAGTCTTCGGTTTCAGATTCCGGCATGAAGCCCGCTTCGAGAAGCACCTGATCGAGTGTGCCGCGGGCATAGCAAGACGTAATGAACAGCATCAGGGCTTCGCGGCAATTCGCCCTTGCCTCCTCGGGAGTGTCCCCCTGGCTAGCCAAGTCGAGAGGTTTGCAGACTGCGATGTAGGTGCCGTCTTCCTGAAAGACATCGACGGGCACCCCGACACTGAACGATATCCGCTCTGGAGGTGGATTCTTATGTTCTGCCACGCCATCCTCCCTTTCCCGCCGCGCCAACCACGGCGCGATGATATTGGTGCGGAACGTCAGCCGCCGCAAGGGTTACGCAAACGACGCCCTGGCACTTTCCCGTACGAGGCTCGTCCGAAAGGCCAGTACCAAAAACCGCGAAATCTCACGCGCCGCCGCAGGCGCCGCCGCCGAGCACACAGAATCTGGCGCAATGCACATGGTTGAGGGGCACGGACCCCGCAGCCTCGGACAGCGTTTCGCCGAGCTCGAAACGCGGGTCGTAGGGCAGGAGGGTGCAGGCGACGACGACCGGTCTTGCCGCCCCCCGGCGCTTCACGACCATGCGGGAGGACGAGCACATGATGTCGGTGGGCGACTTGCCGAGCACCTTCCAGCAGGCAGTGCTGATCTCCGGCACCGGGGCGCCTTCGTCCATTTCGGGGAAAAGCGTCAGGGAAACCGGGTCATCGGCTTCGCAGCCAAGGCCCAGTCCGGCGAACAGGCGCGCATAGCCGGCGCGTGCGGAGGCTTCGTCTTCTCCCCAGCAGGTTCGGCCTGCAACTTCCGGCGCAAAGCCTTTCTCGTCGAGCCAGGACAATCCGGCGAGCGCGGGCTCCCAACTGCGTTCCCCGCGTTCCGTCTCATGCAACGCCTTGGTGTAATGGTCGAGCGAGACGCGGAGACGAATCCTGCCGCCGTGGCGGGCCCGGAGTTCCAGCAGCGCGGCGCTGTGCTTCATCATCGGACGCATCGCATTGGTCAGCGTCAACGTCTCGAAGCCGCGTTCGAGCGCGTCCGCCAGCATGGTCGTGAAATGCGGATTCATGAACGGCTCACCGCCCGTGAAACCGATCACGCGGGTTCCGGCATCCGTTCGCGCGACCTCGTCCAGATACACCGCGACTTCATCCGCCCGGATATAGGCGAGACGATCGTTGCGGGGGCTCGACTCGATGTAGCAATTGCGGCAGGCGAGATTGCACAGCGTCCCGGTATTGATCCAGAGCGTCTCCAGCTTGCGCAACGCAACCTGCGCGCGGCGGCTGCCGTCTGCAGTCAGGTCGGGATCCTGGAATTTTCCGCGGTCAGCTACGCCCGCCGGCACCGAATCCGGCATCAGCGCCTCCGGCCAATTCGACCCCGCCGTTATAGAAGACAGGCTGCCGGACCGTCCAGTTCAACCTGCCCCCGATCCACTGCTTTGCACCGAGGGCGGAGGGTTTCTATGGTGCGGCCATTCAAAACGAGGAGTATCAGGCATGACGATTGCCAAGGGAGACAAGGTCCCGGCGGCGACCTTGAAAGAGGTAACGGACGGCGGACCGCAGAGCGTCGAGACAGCGGACCTCTTCGGCGGCAGGAAGGTGGTTGCCTTCTGCGTGCCCGGGGCCTTCACGCCCACCTGTTCGGCAAAGCACCTGCCGGGCTTCGTCGAAAAGGCAGACGCGATCCGCGCCAGGGGGGTGGACGACATCGTCTGCCTTGCGGTCAACGACGCCTTCGTCATGAACGCCTGGGGAGAACAGGGCGGCGCGGCCGGCAAGGTCCGCATGCTCGCCGACGGCAATGGCGACCTCGCGAAGGCGATGGGCGTCGAGCTCGACCTGAGCGCCCTCGGGCTCGGCGTGCGCGCGCGCCGCTATTCGATGATCGTGGAAGACGGCACGGTTACGCAACTGAACCTGGAAGAAGGCGGAGCCTTCGAAGTGTCGAGCGCCGAGAAGATTCTCGACCAGCTCTAGCAGCAGCCGCCCTCGCGCTCGGCCTGTTGCCGCGCGAGGGCGTCAACGCGCTCGTTTTCGGCGTGGCCGGCATGGCCGCGGACCCAGAGCCATTCGATTTCATGGCGGGCCGCCGCCGTGTCGAGCCGCTGCCACAGGTCGATATTTTTCACGGGCTTCTTCGCCGCGGTGCGCCAGCCATTGCGTTTCCACACCGGCAGCCAGGACCGGATGCCGTCCATGACATAGCGGCTGTCGGTCACAAGGCGCACGGAGCACGGCCGAGTGAGGGCTTCGAGGCCGGAAATGACGGCCATCAGCTCCATGCGGTTATTGGTGGTATGCGGGGCGCCGCCGGCCAATTCCGACTCCTGCACGCCGTAGCGCAGCAGCGCCGCCCAGCCGCCGGGACCCGGATTTCCGAGACAGGCGCCGTCGGTGAAGATCTCGACGCCGGTCATGAGAGCTCGCTGAGCTTGCGCATGTATTCGAGCGGGTCCTTGGGGGTCATCAATGCGGCGGGGGCCGGATAGAGCCAGTCATGCAGCCGGGTCAGAAGGAAGCGGAGCGCCGCGCCGCGCCTCAGCTTCGGCAAGGCATGAAGTTCGGCGGATTCCAGCGGCCGGGCGGTTTCGTAGCCTTCCTGCATCTCGACCGCGGCATGTGCGTCGAAACGCCCCTCCGCGTCCGCGGCCCATGCGACCTGAGTGATGGCGAGGTCGTAGACGAACGCATCCGTGCAGGCGAAATAGAAATCGTAAATGCCCGATACAGCGCCGTCCCGGAAGACCGCATTGTCCGGGAAGAGGTCGGCATGGATGGCGCCGCCGGGCAGGTCCGACGGCCATGTCTCGGCCAGTTCGCGGAGGGTCTCGGGGATATATTCGGCCAGGCCTGCGGCCACCTCGTCGGCGCGGCCGGATGTCAGGGCGGCGAGGCGGCGCCATCCTTCCGGACCCAGGTCGTTGGAACGCCGCGAAGGAAACCCGGCGCCGGCCAGGTGAAGCCGGGCGAGCGCTTCGCCGATAGCCCGGAACGCCGAGGGATCGCGTTCGCCTTCCAGAAAGGTCACGATGAGCGCGGTGCGTCCGGCCAGCGGCGCCAGACTCGTTCCGTCGAGGCGGCGCACCGGGGCGGGGCAGGGCACGCCGCGAACGGCGAGATAGTCCATCAGGTCCACGAAGAACGGCAGGTCCCCGGGGTCGATCCTGTTCTCGAACAGGGTCAGCACATAGCGGCCCGAGGCGGTCTCGAGCAGATAGTTCGTGTTGTCGATTCCCTCGGGTATGGGCTCGAACCGGAGCAGGCGGCCCAGCCGGTATCCGGCCAGGAACCGCTCCAGCGCGGCCCCGCCGACCGGCGTATAGACCGCCATCCGGGATCAGGCCACCAGTTCGCGCGGCAGTTTGAACTTCACGGTTTCCAGCGTGTCCGTCCAGTCCTCGACCGTCACATCGAAGCGTTCGCGGCAGGCCTGCACGACCTCTTCGACCAGCACTTCCGGCGCCGATGCGCCTGCCGTGACCGCCAATACCCGGATGTCCATCAGCGCCGCCCAATCGACATGGTCCACGCCGTCCACGAGATATGACCGCAAGCACCCGGCCGCCCTTGCGACCTCGACCAGGCGGTTGGAATTCGACGAGTTCCGGGACCCGATCACGAGCACGGCATCCGCGCCGGGCACGGCGGCCTTGACCGCGGCCTGGCGGTTGGTCGTGGCGTAGCAGATATCTTCCCGTCTCGGCTCGTGCAGATCGGGAAAGCGTGTGCGCAACGCCCCGATGATTTCCGCGGTATCGTCCACCGAAAGCGTCGTTTGCGTGACATAGGCAAGCTCGCGTCCGGCCGGCGGCTCGACCCGCTGCGCATCCTCGACGGTCTGGATCAGTTCGATGGCGCCCTTCGGCAACTGGCCCATCGTGCCGACGACCTCCGGGTGGTCGGCATGGCCGATCAGGAAGATATGCCGGTCCGTTGCGAAATGCCGCTCGGCCTCCCGATGGATCTTGCTGACCAGCGGGCAGGTTGCATCGATGTAGTGCAGCTCGCGCCGCCCGGCTTCCGCGGGGACGGACTTCGGCACGCCATGCGCCGAAAAGACGACCGGCACATCGTCCGGGACCTCGTCCAGTTCCTCGACGAAGACCGCGCCCTTTTCCTCGAGCGTCTCGACGACAAAACGGTTATGCACGATTTCGTGGCGAACATAGACGGGCGCGCCGTAGCGTTCGAGAGCGGCTTCGACGATCTCGATTGCGCGAACGACGCCCGCGCAAAATCCGCGCGGGCCGACCAGACGAATCGTGAGAGCCGGCTTCTCGCTTGTCATTGTGCCTACCTCCGGTCCGTTCTAAGGTCCGCGGCGCGTCTGGCGCACCACCGAACCTAATCCAGAGGGCAGTCGATGGCGAGAGGATTCGCAGCCGGGGCCGCAGCGTCTGTCGCGGCGCTTTCGATACTGGCCGGGTGCTCGAGCCTTGGCGGAGGGTCTGTCGCCTGTCCGACGGTCGACGCCCTGGACGGCGCAAGGGAACTGACGAGGTTCAAGGGCGCCGGGCGAGACCTGACTGACATAGAATTCCAGGCCCATGTCGGAAACCTCGCGGCGGACTGCAGCTTCGACGACGATACCAGGATCGGCTCTATCGATCTCGACATCGTATTCCGAGCGCAGCGCGGCCCCGCAGGTTCTGCGGGCGACCACAAATTCGGCTATTTCGTTGCGGTGATCGATCCGGACGGCGGCATTGCGGCGCGGACGCCGTTTTCCGTGGAGGTTTCGTTCGCGGGCGGCGCGACGGAGACCGCCGAGTCGGAGCGTCTGGCCCTGGATATCCCGACAGCGGAAAATACCGCTCTGGCCTCCTACCGCGTCTATGTCGGGATGGAGCTGACGAAGGAACAGTTCGAGCGCAATCTCGAAAGCCGCCGCTAGTCGGTAATCCCGAAGCGGCTCAGCGCGAAGGCGTAAAGTTCCGCGAGTTCGTTCAGGGTCTCGAACCGGCCGGACGCGCCGCCATGCCCTGCGGTCATGTTCGTTCGCAGCAGCAGCAGGGGGCCGCCCTCGACGGTCTCCCTGAGGGCGGCGATCCATTTCGCCGGCTCCCAATAGGTGACGCGCGGATCGGAAACGCCGGCGGTGGCGAAAATGTCGGGATAGGGCGCGGCGGCGATGTTCTCATAGGGACTGTAGGCGGCGATGCGCCGGAACGCCTCCTCGTCCTCTATCGGGTTGCCCCATTCCGGCCATTCCGGCGGCGTCAGCGGCAGGGCCGGATCG
>JAPOZD010000361.1 GCA_026706245.1 Alphaproteobacteria bacterium | reverse complement strand
CTCATCGACTGCCGTCTGCTGGCGGAGGTCTATCTGCACCTGACCGGAGGCCGCCAGCCGGGCCTCGCGTTCCAGGCCGGCGCCGGTGGCGATGCCGGAACCGTGGAGAAAACGCAGGCGGCCAATCTCTTCCGTCCGCCCCGGCCCCATGCGCCGACGCCGGAGGAACTGGCCGCCCACAAGGCGTTCATCGCCGGCCTGAAGGACCCCGTCTGGCTGGATTGATGGCGCCGCGGCCGACATCGCGAGCCGGCATCGAAGAGCAGAACCGGCTTCTGCTGGACCGCTATCGCCACTTCCGCCTTGCCGCCGACACTGTGACGGCAGCATGGCAGTTCCATCCCCATGTAATGGCGGTTTCGCTGAAAGGACCTCGATCTGGCGCTCTGGCTTTCTGACCTGTCGGACCTGAATGCCCTGCGCCGGAAGAGCGCCGCTGCGGTCAGAAAGCTGATGGAGCGGCGGCGCATCGGGGTCGCAGCCCACCAGGTCGATGTGTTCATTCTGGAACCCGGAACCGACCGTTACCTCGGGCGGCTCTGCGCCTTCAATGCCTGCCCGAAAGGCAAGCGCGAATGCCTTGTTTCCGGTTGCGGCGACATGCCGTTCCTGCGCCAGCACGATGAGTTCGAGTGGTGGGCGGATACGCTCGCGCCCGGCGGGGCAGTCCGCCTGTTCGACCGCGCTTCCGGAACAGTTGCAACAGCCGCCAGCCTGCCCTTGCCGGAGACGGCCGAAAGCGGCTAGTTTCATTTCCATGGTTCGCTGGCTCCGACGACGACGCGGCTGAACCGGCCGGACTTGGCTCCGGCCGGCATCGCCGCCGTCCTGTCCGCCCGGGAGCCCTCCGTCCATGTCCCCTTTCCAGATTTCCCCGCTCGAATCCGCCGACCGGCCCGCAGTGGAAGCGCTGCTCGACCGGGTGTTCGGGCGGGACCGCAGAAGCAAGTCCTCCTACCGGCTCCGCGCGGACAACCCGCCCTGCCCGGCGCTTGCCTTCGCCGCGTGGATGGACGGCCGCCTGGTCGGCAGCGTGCAGCAGACACGGGTCGCGACTGGGGATGCGGGCGCCCGCGCGCTGCTGCTCGGTCCGCTCGCGGTGGAGCCGGAGCTGCGCGGGCAGGGGATCGGCCGGGCGCTGCTCCGCCGGAGCCTCGATGCGGCGCGCGCCGCCGGCTGGCGCCATGTCTTCCTGGTCGGCGAGCGCGCCTATTACGAGCCGCTCGGCTTCGGCCCGGCGGCGGCGGTCGGCGTCCGGGTAGCGGGCGAACCGGCGGACCGGGTCCACCACATGCCCCTCATCCCGGACAACCCCGCGCCGCGGGGAGAACTCCGGGCGTGGCCGCAGCCGTGCCCCGGCGGGGACACAGCGGCTCTCCAATAGTGTATGTTTCCGCGCTGCCATGGCCGGAACGCCGACACGCTTCTCGCCCGAGGGCGATATCGACGCCTTCCTCAAAAAGGCCGCCCGGACGCCGCGCCCGGGCGGCGGCGGGCGGCTGATCTTCGCGCTCGACGCCACGGCCAGCCGCGAGCCGACCTGGGACCGCGCGAGCCACCTCCAGGCGGAGATGTTCCAGACAGCGGCCGCGCTTGGCGGGCTCGAAGTGCAGCTCGTCTTCTATCGCGGCTTCCGCGAATGCAAGGCGAGCGGCTGGGTGCGCAACGCGAACGACCTGCTGAAGCGCATGCTGCAAATCCGCTGCTACGGAGGCCTGACGCAGATCGGCCGGGTGCTGGCCCATGCCGCCAAGGAGACGAACAAGCGCAAGGTGGATGCGCTGGTCTTCGTCGGCGATGCATTCGAGGAGGATATCGACCGCGTCAGCCACGAGGCCGGCCAACTCGGCATGCTCGGCACGCCGGCCTTCCTGTTCCAGGAGGGCGGCGACCCGCTGGCGACCCGCGGCTTCAACGAGATCGCGCGCCTCACCGGCGGCGCCTGCTGCCGGTTCGACACCGGCAGCGCCGAGCAGTTGCGCGCGCTGCTGCGGGCCGTGGCGGCGTTCGCGGCCGGCGGGCGGGCCGCGCTGACTTCGCTTCCCGGCAGCGCGGCGAAGCAATTGGCCGGTCAGATGAAGGCCCTGCCGGGCGGCGGGAGGAGCCGGCGGCGGTGATCGGCGTCGTCGTCCTGGTCCTGGCGCTGCTGGTCTGCCTGCCGCTGCTGGCGCGCTGGGCCGCCAATGCCGACCCCAGGGTGCTCCTGCGCGTGCTCAGGCTGGCGGCCGTGCTCGTCATGGGCGCGGCCGTGCTCCTGCTGCTGGTGTTCGGGCGCGGCCTCGTACTGGGCCTGCTGGCGCCGCTGCTGTTCGGCCTGTTCATGCAGTGGCGGCGCGCGCGCAACATGGCGAAGACCGCAAGAGGCCCCACGCCCGGCAAGGGCTCGGAGGTCCAGACCCGTTTTCTTTCCATGCGCCTCGACCACGATTCCGGGGCCATGCACGGGCGGGTGATCGACGGCCCGCATACCGGCGCGAGCCTCTCCGACCTTGCCGAGAACCAGCTGTTCGACCTCTTGCGCTTCTACACCGGCAACGACCCGCGCTCGGCCCAGCTTCTGGAAAGCTGGCTGGACCGCGAGGGACCGGAGAGCTGGCGCGACAGGGCCGCGCATGAGGCGCCGGCCGCGGGCGGCGCGGGCATGAGCCGCAACGAGGCCTACAAGGTGCTTGGCCTGGCGCCCGGCGCGGCCGCTGCCGAAATCCGCGCGGCGCACCGACGGCTGATGCGGGAATACCACCCGGACCGGGGCGGCTCGACATTCTTCGCCGCGCAAATAAACCAGGCCAAGGATATATTGCTCGGGTCCTGAGCCGCAGGACTCGAGCATGCGGGGAAAGAAGGGGCGTTCATTCATGACGCGACCGGTGAAGACGGCGGTCATTCCTGCCGGGGGGCTCGGCACGCGCTTCCTGCCTGCGACGAAGGCGGTGCCGAAGGAAATGCTGCCGGTGGTGGACAGGCCGCTGATCCAGTATGCGGTCGAGGAAGCGCGGGCCGCGGGCATCGAGACCGTCGTGTTCGTGACCTCGCGCGGTAAGGCCGCCATGGAAGACCATTTCGACCTCGCGGCAGAGCTCGACGGGGCGCTGGCGGCGGGCGGCAAGGAGGACCTGCGCGCCGCCGCGTCGGAAATGGTGCCGGCGGCGGGCGCCCTCGTGCATGTCCGCCAGCAGGCGCCGCTCGGCCTCGGCCATGCAGTCTGGTGCGCGCGCCATGTCGTCGGCGACGCGCCCTTCGCCGTGCTGCTGCCGGACGACCTCGTGCTCTCCGGGCAGCCCTGCCTCGGCCAGCTTCTCGACGTCCATCGCGAGCATGGCGGCAATGTCGTCGCGGTCATGGACGTGCCGCGCGAGGAGACCGGGCGCTACGGCGTGCTGGACGTGGTGGAGGATGACGGGCGGCTCGCCTCCGTCCGGGGCCTGGTCGAGAAGCCGGCCCCGGCGGACGCGCCCTCGACGCTCGCCATTGTCGGGCGCTATGTGCTCGATCCCTCGGTGCTGAGGGCGCTCGACGCGCATGAAACGGGCGCCGGCGGTGAAATCCAGTTGACCGACGCCATGGCGCGAACGGTCGGCGCCGTGCCCTTCCACGGCCTGCGCTTCGAGGGCCGGCGGTTCGACTGCGGCGACAGGATGGGCTTCCTAGAAGCCAATATCGCCTGCGCGCTCGCCAGGCCCGAGCTCGCGCCGGCGGCAAGGGAAATCCTGGCCCGCTTCGCCTGAAGCAGGGGCCGGCGCGGGACAGGGCGGCGGAGTAAGGGACATGCGCATTGCGATGGTGGGCGCGGGCTATGTCGGCCTGGTGACGGGCGCCTGTTTGACCGAGTTCGGCACGGATGCGGTCTGCGTGGACAGGGACGCGGAGCGGATCGAAAGGCTCCGGCGCGGCGAGATGCCGATCTACGAGCCGGGGCTCGCCGACTTTGTGGCGCGCAATGTCGAGGCCGGGCGGCTGACCTTCTCCACCGACCTTGCGGCGGCGGTTTCCGGGGCGGATATCGTGTTCATCGCCGTCGGCACGCCCAGCCGGCGCGGCGACGGCCATGCGGACCTCACCTATGTCTTCGATGCGGCGCGCGAGGTCGTGGCGGCGGCCCGGGGCTACACCGTGCTGGTGACCAAATCGACGGTGCCGGTGGGCACGGGCGCCCGCGTCGCCGGGATCGCTGCCGAACTGCGCCCGGACGCCGAGATCGATGTCGTCTCCAACCCGGAATTCCTGCGCGAGGGGGCGGCGATCGAGGATTTCATGCATCCAGACCGGGTGGTGATCGGCGCCGAGACCGACCGCGCCCGGGCCGCGATGCGCGAGCTCTACCGCCCGCTTTTCCTGCGCGAGACGCCGATCCTGTTCACCGACCGCGAGACGGCGGAGCTCACCAAATACGCCGCCAACGCCTTCCTTGCGGTCAAGATCACCTTCATCAACGAGATTGCCGACCTCTGCGAGCGCGTGGGCGCGGATGTGCAGGACGTGGCGCGCGGCATGGGCCTCGACCGGCGCATCGGCGGCAAATTCCTGCATCCCGGCCCCGGCTATGGCGGCTCCTGCTTCCCGAAGGACACGCTGGCGCTGACCCGGACGGCCAGCGATGCCGGCTCGCCGGTGCGGCTGGTGGAAACGGCCGCCGCCGTCAACGACGCCCGCAAGCGCGCCATGGCCGGGCGCGTGCTGGAGGCGCTCGGCGGCGATGCGGCGGGCAGGACCGTCGCCGTGCTCGGCCTCGCCTTCAAGCCCAACACCGACGACATGCGCGAGGCGCCGAGCCTGGAGCTGGTGCCGGCGCTGCAGGCGGCCGGGGCGAAGGTGCGCGCCTACGACCCGCAGGCGATGGAAACCGCCCGGCCGCTGCTGGCGGATGTCGCCTGGTGCCGCGATGTCTATGACGCCGCCGAGGGCGCCGACTGCGCCGTGCTGCTGACGGAATGGAACGAGTTCCGCGCGGTGGACATGGAGCGCCTTGGCAGCGTCATGGCCGCGCCCGTGCTGGTGGACCTGCGCAATGTCTACAAGCCGGCTGAAGTGAAGGCTGCGGGCTTCGCCTATCGCGGCGTCGGCAAGGGGCGGGCATCGTGACAGGGCACAACTTCCACCCGAGCTTCCTCAGGGAATATGACGCGCGCGGCATTGTCGGCGAGACGCTGTCGGAGGCGGATGCGACCGCCCTCGGCCGCGCCTTCGGCACCGTTCTGGCGCGGGGCGGCCGGCAAAGCGCGGCGGTGGGCCGTGACGGCCGGCTGAGTTCTCCCGGCCTCGAGGCGGCGCTGGTCGATGGCCTCTCCGCCGCCGGCATCGACGTGACCCGCATCGGCCTCGGGCCGACGCCGATGCTCTATTTCGCCATGTACCATCTGGGCCTCGACGCGGGCGTCATGGTCACCGGCTCGCACAACCCGCCGGGCTATAACGGCTTCAAGATGGTGATGGCGGGCGAGGCCTTTTTCGGCGCGCGCATCCGCGCGCTCGGGCCGCTCGCCGCCTCGGGTGACTTTGTCGAGGGCGGGGGCGCGGTCTCCGAGGTCGCTGTCGAGGATGCCTATGTCGCGCGCCTTGCCGAGGAGGCTGGTGCCGGCCCGGGGCTCCGCGTCGGCTGGGACGCGGGCAACGGCTCGGCCGGGCGCGTCATGGCGCGGCTCACAGCGCGGCTGCCGGGCCGGCACCTGCTGCTGAACGAGATCATCGACGGGACCTTCCCGGCCCACCATCCCGACCCGACCGTGCCCGAAAACCTCACCCAGCTGGCGGAGCTGGTGCGCCGCGAGGGCTTGGACCTCGGCATCGCGCTCGACGGCGACGGCGACCGGCTGGGCGCGGTGGACGGCGAAGGGGAGGTGCTCTGGGCGGACCAGCTGCTGATCCTGCTCGCGCGCGACCTGCTGGCCGAGCGGCCGGGCGCGGGCGTCATCGCCGATGTGAAGGCGAGCCAGGCGCTGTTCGACGCCGTGGCCGAGGCCGGCGGGCGGCCGGAGATGTGGAAGACGGGCCACACCCTCATCAAGAGCCGCATGGCCGAGACCGGCACGCCGCTTGCAGGCGAGATGAGCGGACATATCTTCTTCGCCGACCGCTGGTACGGCTTCGACGACGGGCTCTATGCCGCGCTCCGGCTGCTGAAGGCGCTGGAGCGCGCCGGCCTCACACTCGCGGAATTCCGCCGGTCGCTGCCCGTGTGGAACAACACGCCAGAGCTGCGCTTTCCCTGCCCGGAAGCGCGCAAATTCGCGGTGCCGGGGGAGGTCGCCGGGCGGCTTGCCGGGGCCGGCGCCGATGTGAACGCAACCGACGGCGTGCGCGTCGCCACCGAAGACGGCTGGTGGCTCCTGCGCGCCTCCAACACGCAGGACGCGCTCGTCGCGCGCTGCGAGGCGCATGCGGCGGCGGGAGAGGCCGGGCTCGAGCGGCTGAAGGCCGCGCTCGCCGCCGAACTGCGAGCCTCGGGCGTCGAACCGCCGGAGATCTGAGGCAGCCCATGCCCGCTGCCCGCCCCAATCCGCTCAAGCTCAACCGCCTGCAATGCAAGACGCTTGCGCTGCTGCAGGCGCTCGCCGAACTGCCGCGCTACGCGACGCCCGGGCCCGAGGAGGGCGAGACCGTGATCGCCTCCATGCCGCCGGCCCACGGCAACCATTTCCATCTGGGGCCCTATATCGTGTTCGCGAGCGATGCGACCGGGCTCGCCAACCGCTCCGTATTCGTCGCGCTTACCCGGCGGGGGCTGGTGCGCGACGCCGGCGGGCGCACCGTGCTGACGGCCGCCGGGAGGGACTACGAAACCGGCATCGCCGGCTCTATCCTGCACCGCAGCGACCACGATTGAGACCGGCGGCCGTTAGCGGCCGCCTGAGGGGAGGGGGAACCGTGCATATCGGATTTATCGGCCTCGGTACCATGGGCGGGCCCATGGCGCTCAATATCCGCAAGGCGGGTTTCGAGATGACCGTCCACGACCTGAACCGCCAGGCGGCGAGCGCATTGGAAGCGGCGGGAGCCTCATGGGCTGAGAGCGCGCGCGCGGTCGCCGAAGCCTCGGACGTGGTGCTGACCTCGCTGCCCGGCCCGCCCGAGGTGGAGGCGGTCGCGCCGGAGCTTCTGGCGGGCTTCGCGAGCGGCAAGGTCTGGTTCGACCTCACCACCAACTCCCCGGTGCTGATCCGCCGCCTGCATCCGGCCTTCGCGGAGATCGGCGCGGAGCTGTTCGACGCGCCGGTGAGCGGCGGCCCGCGCGGCGCGCAGTCGGGCAAGCTCGCCGTGCTGGTCGGCGGCGACAAGGCGGTGTTCGAGGCGAACCGCGCGCCGCTCGACGCGATGGGCGACCAGGTGCGCCATGTCGGGCCGCTCGGCGCGGGCGCGGTCACCAAGCTCGTCCACAATGCCTCCGCCTATGCGATGCAGGCCGCGGTGGCCGAGATGTTCACCGCCGGCGTCAAGGCGGGCGTGGAGCCGCTGGCGCTCTGGGAGGCGATCCGCCAGGGCGTGCGCGGCCGCCAGCGCGGCTTCGACAGCCTGGCGGACCATTTCCTCCCCAACGATTACGACCCGCCGGACTTCGCGCTCCGCCTCGCGCACAAGGACGTCTCGCTCGCCGCCGAGCTCGGCCGCGACATGGACGTGCCGATGCGGCTCATCGACATGACGCGCGCGGAGATGAGCGAGGCGCTCGGCCGCGGCTGGGGCGACCGCGACTCCCGCGCCTTCCTCCTCCTCCAGCAGGAGCGCGCCGGCGTGGAAATCGAAGTGGACAAGGCCGCCATCGACGCCGTGCTCAGGGCGGACCGGTAGGGGCGGAGGCGCAACGGTGACGGCACCTGCAATCCCGCCCGCGCTGTTCGATTTCCTGCGGGAGCTCAGGGAGAACAACGACCGGGCCTGGTTCGAGGCGAACCGGGAGCGCTACATCGGGCAGGTCCGCGACCCGATGCTGGACTTCATCGCCGCCTTCGGCGAGCCGCTGGCGGAGATCAGCCCGCATTTCCGCGCCGACCCGAGGGCGAATGGCGGCTCGCTGTTCCGCATCTACCGCGACACGCGCTTCTCGCGCGACAAGACGCCCTACAAGACCAATGTCGGCGCGCATTTCCGCCACGCGGCCGGCAGGGACGCGCATGCGCCCGGCTTCTACCTGCATCTGGAGCCGGGCCGCTGCTTCGCGGGCTGCGGCATCTGGCGCCCCGGCGGCGAGGCGGTGGGGCATATCCGGGACGCCATAGCCGGCAAGCCCCGGGTGTGGAAGCGGATTACCGGCGCCTCCTTCGGCGAGACCTTCGCGCTGATGGGCGAGTCGCTCAAACGCCCGCCGCGCGGCTACGATGCCGACCATCCGCTGATCGGGGACCTGAAGCGCAAGGACTTCATCGCGAGGGCCGAGATTTCGGAGGCCGACGCCGTCGAGCCGGATTTCCTCGACCGCTTCGCCGGCATCGCGCGCTCCGGCGGCCCCTTCGTCCGTTTCCTCTCCGAAGCCCTCGGCGTCCCGTTCTGAGAAGCGCTATCCTGCCTCCATGTCGTGGACGGCCCAGGAGACCCAGGTGGTCCACCAGCCGTTGACTTCGAGGCCGGCGGCGGCTTGCAGGGCGCGGAGCGCGGCGTCGGAGCGCGGACCCCAGACGCCGTCCACGGGGCCGGGCGCGAAGCCGAGCCTAGCGAGCGCGCGCTGGCGGCCTTCCGGCATCCAGACTTCCGACCAGACGTCCGGAATCTCCGGGTCGCCGTAGATGGCGCGCAGCACGCGGGCGAAGGGGAAGCCCAGCACGTCCTGCTTGTATGCGGGGCAGAGGTCGTGATGGCCGTGATGGTCGCGCGGCCCGATCCCCGGCCAGCGGGCGGCGATCTCCCGGCCCACTGCCGCCATCATGGCGATCTGCTCCTCCGTCCAGGGCTCGACCCGGTACACATGGCGGCCGTCCGGCGTCGCGGCCTCTATCCAGTCGGGGCCCGCCGACACGCCCTCGCGCGCATAGCCGATATTGACCGTCTCGACGCCGATGCAGGCGCGCGCGCCCTTGGTGCGGGTCGTCGAGGGCCGGCCATCCCAGCGCAATTTCTGCTCGACGCCCGCATGCCAGGAGCGGTTGGCGAGCGAGACATAGCGCGACACGCCCTCCGCAAAGCTGCGCCCGACGGCGTAGTGCGCCGAGGCCTGCCCCCTGCGCTCGGGCTCCGCGCCGCCGAGCAGCCGGTCGCAGGCGGCAAGGTCGTATGTCGCCGTCCAGTGCCAGGTGACGCCCATCGGCCGCCCGCCGGTCGCCTTCGTCCAGCCGCGCGAGACCGCATGGCCCCTGCCGAGCGGGATGCGCGGGCTTGCGTCGATGCGGAAACCCGCAGGCAGCGCCGGAGTCATGTCAGCGGCTCCGGGTTACGACTTATGGAGAACGCCACTACAGCGTCGCCCCGGCCGGAGCGCAGCGGAGAGCCGGGGCCTCCAGGCAGCGTTGCCTCTGTGGCGCGAGGCCCCGGCTCGGAGGCCGAGGCGACGGAGGGGGCTGTCGGCAACAGGTTTCGATCAACGACTGCTGGTATCACGCGGCGTTCCGGGCGAGCGCGCTGCGGATCATCTTTTCGGTCTCGGCCAGCCCGTAAAGCGCGGCGAAGGAGCCGAAGCGCGGCCCCTGCTTGCGCCCCAGCAGGACTTCGTAGAGAGCGGCGAACCATGTCCGCAGCGGCTCGAAGCCATGTGCCTTGCCGACCGCATAGACCTCGGCCTGCACGGTCTCCCCGTCCGCACCCGGCGGGAGCGCCGCCAGCCGGTCGGCGAGTTCCGCCAGCGCCGCCGCCTCCCTTGCGTCCGGGTCGCGCCAGACCTTCTCGGGGGCGACGAAATCGCGGCAATAGGCGACCGCGAAATCCGCCAGCCGATCCAGCCCAGGCCGCGTCTCCGGCGAGGCGTCCGGGTCGTAGCGCGAGATGAAGCCCCAGAGCGTGCCCTTATCCCGCGCATCGCTGGCGGCCGCCAGGTTGAGCAGCAGGGAGAAGGAAATGCCCTCCTCCGGCGCTGGCGGGGCGCCGGCGTGGATATGCCAGGCCGGGTTCTCCAGCCGCTTGTCCGCCTCCTCGCCGGCGGCGCGCTCCAGAAAAGCCCGGTAGTCGTCCACGGCGCGCGGGATGACATCGAAATAGAGCCGCTTCGCCGCCTTCGGCTTCTGGAACATGAAGAGCGCCAGGCTCTCCTCCGGCGCATAGGTCAGCCACTCTTCGATCGAGAGGCCGTTGCCCCGGGACTTGGAGATCTTCTCGCCGCGCTCGTCGAGGAAGAGCTCGTAGATGAAGCCCTCCGGCGGCCGGCCGCCGAGCGCGCGGCAGATGCGCCCGGAGAGGCGCACCGAGTCGATCAGGTCCTTGCCGGCCATCTCGTAGTCCACGTCGAGCGCACGCCAGCGCATCGCCCAGTCCGCCTTCCATTGCAGCTTGCATTGCCCGCCCGTGACCGGCTGCTCGACCCGCCTGCCGCCCTCGTCCTCATAGACGACCGTGCCGGCGTCCGGGTCGCGGTGGAGGATGGGCACTTGGAGCACGGTACCGGTCTTCGGACATACCGGCAGGAAGGGGCTGTAGGTCTGCCGGCGCTCCGGCCCCAGGGTCGGCAGCACGATCTCCATCACCTTCTCATAAGCCCTGAGCACGCCGAGCAGCGCCTCGTCGAACCGGCCGGAGCGGTAGCATTCGGTCGCGCTCACGAACTCGTAGTCGAAGCCGAAACGGTCGAGGAAGGCGCGGAGCCGGGCATTGTTGTGCGCGCCGAAGCTCTCATGCGTGCCGAAGGGGTCAGGCACGGAGGTGAGCGGCTTGCCGAGATGCGCCTTGAGCGCTTCGCCGTTCGGCACATTGTCCGGCGCCCGGCGCAGGCCATCCATGTCGTCGGAAAAGGCGAAGAGCCGGGTCGGCATGTCCGAAAGCTCGGCGAAGGCGCGGCGCACCATGGCCGTGCGTGCCACCTCGCCGAAGGTGCCGATATGCGGCAGGCCGGAGGGTCCGTAGCCCGTCTCGAACAGCGCATAGCCTTTGTCCGGCACAGTTCCCCCGAGGCGCGCCAGCAGCTTGCGCGCTTCCTCGAACGGCCAGGCGCGGGCGGAGCTTGCGGCTTCGACGGACATGGGACAGGCGGCTCCGGGGCGGGGGCGCGCGCAACTTAGTGGCTCCTGCTCCCGCTGCAAAGACGGGCAGGATCGTTTCGCTCTTTCGCGGAACCGCTCTACAACCCACGACATGGCGTCGGAGAGAAGCATCGTCATGCCGCGCGCGCCCGCCCTGGTCGCGAGCCCGGTGCGAGCCGTCTGGCTGGAGCCGGACGGCGCGTCGGAGACGCTTGCGCCGACCGAGGCGGCAGTGCGCGCTCGCGGCCGCCCGCCGCTTGCCGTTCACGGGCCGGCGACCTCCCGGCGGCTGGACGGCGATGCGCGGCCGTTCCGCAGCTACGACCTGCTGGAGCTCTTCGCCTTCGTGCGCCCGGCGCAATTCTGCCTGCCGACGCCGAACGGGCTCGCCGACGCCGCCGGCCTGCCCCGCCCCGCAACGCTGGAGCGCGCGGCGGAGACGCTGTTCGGCGCGGCCCGCGCGCTGCTCGCCGAACTCGCCCGCATGGAGGACCGGGGCGGTGCGGCGGCCGACCTTGCGAGCGACGCGGCGGAGGCCGGCTGGCTCTGGGGGCCGTTCGTGCTGGCGGCGCTCGGCGTGTCGGAGCGGAGACCGGCCGGCGGGGCCGGCTTCGCTGTCTGGGACCGGCTGCCGCTCTGGGCCGAATTCGCGCCGGAGCCGCAGCCCTCCAACCGCCCGGTCGAGCCGGAGGAAGCCCGCCGCCGGCTCGCGGACATGCTGGGCGCGCAAGCCGAGGACCGGCCGGGCCAGGCGGACTACGCCTCGGCCGCCACGGGCGCCTTCCAGCCGCGCGAACGGGCCGGTGAGCCGCATATGGTGGTAGCCGAGGCCGGCACCGGGGTCGGCAAGACGCTCGGCTACCTCGCCCCGGCGAGCCTCTGGGCGGAGGCGAACGAGGCGCCCGTCTGGGTCTCGACCTACACCCGCAACCTCCAGCACCAGATCGACGGCGAGCTCGACCGGCTGATCCCCGAGCCGGCCGCCAAGCGCCGCCGCGTCGTGCTGCGCAAGGGCCGGGAGAACTATCTCTGCCTGCTCAACCTGGAGGAGGCCGTGCGGACGGCGCGCCTGACCCCGAACGAAACGGTGCCGCTGGCGCTCGCCGCGCGCTGGGCGGACGCGACGCGCGACGGCGACATGACCGGCGGCGACTTCCCTTCCTGGCTCCCGGACCTCGAAGGGGCGGCGCGCATACGCGGGCTCGGCGACCGGCGCGGCGAATGCCTCTATTCCGCCTGCGGCCATTACCAGCGCTGCTTCATCGAGCGGGGCATCAGGCGCGCGCGCCGGGCGGACCTCGTCATCGCCAACCATGCGCTCGTCATGGTGCAGGCAGCGCTGGGCGGGCTCGACGATTCCTGGCTGCCGACCCGCTATGTGTTCGACGAGGGCCACCACCTGTTCGATGCGGCCGACAGCGCCTTTTCGGCCGAGCTTTCCGGGCTGGAGACGGCTGAGTTGCGCCGCTGGCTGCTGGGGGCGGAAGGCGGCGGCTCGCGCGCAAGGGGGCTGAAGCGCCGTGCGGAAGACCTCGTGCCGGACGGGGGCGAGGCGGCGGGGGCGCTCGCCGAAGCAGGCCGCGCGGCGACTGTCCTGCCGGCGGAAGGCTGGCAGGGCCGCCTCGCCGCGGACGCGCCGCAAGGGGCGGTGGAGCGTTTCCTCGCCATCGTCCGCCGGCAGGTGCTGGCGCGGTCGTCCGGGCGCGCAAACGGCGCTTACGGCCTCGAATGCGAGTGCCGCCCGCCGGTCGAGGGGCTGATCGAGGCCGCCCGCGCGCTCGGTATCGCTCTGGAAGCGCTGCGCAAGCCGCTGGGTGTGCTGCGCCGCGCGCTGCTGGCCCGGCTGGCGGACGAGGCCGAAGACCTCGAGAGCCGGGAGCGCATCCGCATCGAGGCGCTGGCGCGCAGCCTCCACCGCCGCGCCGGGACGCAGCTTGCGGCCTGGTCCGCCATGCTGGAGGCGCTCGACGCCGAGCCGCCGGAAGCCTTCGTGGACTGGTTCGGGCTGGAGCGCGTCCAGGGCCGCGAGCGCGATGTCAGCATGCACCGTCGCTGGATCGACCCGACGGCCCCCTTCGCCGCCGAGGTGGCGGAGCCCGCCCACGGCCTGCTCGTCACCTCGGCGACGCTTCGTGACAGCGCGCGCGAGCCGGAGGAGGCCTGGCAGGCCGCGGAGATGCGCACCGGCGCGCAGCACCTCTCCGGCCCCGCCGTGCGCGCCGCCGCGCCCTCGCCTTTCGACTATCCAGCGCAGACCCGCGCGCTGGTGGTGACGGATGTGCGCCGCGACTCGGCGGGCCAGGTGGCAGCGGCCTGCCGGAGCCTGTTCCTGGCGGCGGGCGGCGGTGCGCTCGGGCTGTTCACGGCCGTCGCCCGGCTGCGCGCCGTGCACGGGCTTCTGGCCGAGCCGCTGGACGCGGCCGGCATCCCGCTCATTGCCCAGCATGTGGACCGGATGGACGTGGCGACGCTGATCGATATTTTCCGCGCCGAGCCCGATTCCTGCCTGCTCGGCACGGACGCCGTGCGCGACGGGGTGGACGTGCCGGGCCGGGCGCTGCGCCTCATCGCGTTCGACCGCGTGCCCTGGCCGCGCCCGACCATCCTGCACAAGGCCAGGCGGGCGCATTTCGGCGGCGGCTATGACGACATGCTGACCCGGCTTCGGCTCAGGCAGGCTTTCGGCCGCCTCGTCCGCCGCCGCGACGACAAGGGCGTCTTCGTGCTCCTCGACCCGAGAATGCCCTCGCGCCTCGCCGGCGCCTTCCCGGAAGGCGTGGCGCTGGAGCGTGTCGGGCTGGCGGAGGCGTGCCGTATCGTCGGCGGCTTTGTGGGGGACGGCGGGTCGTAGGCGGGAGCAGAACGCGGGAGAGGCAGCGGATGCGTCATGGGATGTCATGTTCTGTCATGTTTTCCATGCCGGACCGTCATGCGCTGCGGTCGTTCCGGGCATAATGGCGCCGGTGCCGGCCCGGCTTCTGGGGTCTTCCGTCTCCGGTTTCGGGGCATCGTGTTTCTCCTTTTTACTCCTGTTTTGTTCCATCCACCCGCCGGCGGCGGGGCCCTAATTCGCGCGTATCCTGCGCGGGCGCCCGCGCGCGTCGGCGCCGGCGCGGTTCGCGCGCCTGATTGCCCGCCTGCGCTCCCGCGCGCGAGCCGAACGCAGGGCGCACGCCCCCCGTCCGCTCCGAGGGGGTCCTTACGCGCCGACGCGGCAGCAGGCGGCCTCCGGATGACGCCTGTTGACACCCTATCTGGAGGCGAATGGGGCTGATGTCAAGTAGAAAAGAGAATTATTTCTAATATAGCGAACATTACCAGTTTCGCACTCCGGCTTCCCCGTCATTGTCGCTGCGAAAGCCGAGGTCGGACCTGGTTGGGGCAGAGGCGGCGGATCGGGGACATGCTATGCAAGCCACGGGAGACGGATGCGCAAATCCAGTAGCCCGCAGGGGAACGGATGACAGAGAATAGTGCTCCTGCTACTTTCGGGCCGGATCGCATCCGGGGTTCGAACCGGAGGCGTTGCGAGGGACGGGCATGGACATCAGCTCCGAACTGGTTGCAGTCCTTGGCGTCGGAGTCGCTCTGGCTGGTCTGATGCTGGCTGGACAGCAGCGGACCGACAAACGCACGGACCGGATCGAGGACCGCCTGATCGCCGTCGAAAAAGGCCAGGCTCGGATGGAAGGCAAGCTGGGGTTCATCGAAAACTATATCCTGGGCCGCAATACCGCCCCGGACAAACGGGCGGAGGCCCCGGCGGAATAATCCTGCCCGAACTACGTTTCCCACAATCGAATGCACCTTCCGGGTCCCCGGAGAAGGAGCCGCCATGACCGAATCCAACGACCGCGCGGCGCTGCGCGAGGCCGGGGCGCGGCTTGCGAAGGAATTCGGGCTGCCGGTGCCTTCGGGGGCGCCGGGGCTGGAGGCGTTTGCGCTGGAGGCGGGCTTCGGCTCGCTTTTGGCGGACCCGGCGCTGCCGCCGGCCGACCGCATGGTGGCGGTGCTCTCCGCGCTCGCCCAGAAGGACCGGCAGGCGGCCATCGCCGCCCACATCCGCCCGGCGGTGAAGGCCGGGCTGGACGCGCGCGAAATCCGCGAGATCTTCGTGCAGTGCGGCCTCTATGGCGGGCTGCCGATGGCGGCGCACGCGCTGAACACGCTGAATGCGCAGCTGGGCTATCCGGCGCGCGAGGAGGAGGACACGCGCGACCTTGCGGCGCTGGAGGCGGACGGGCGCGCCACGATGCACAAACTGCACGGCGAGCGCGCCGAGACCGGCTATGCCGCGCCCGGCAATGCGGGGTCGGCCGGGCTCTACCGCATCGCGATCCTTTACGGCTATGGCGCAATCTGGCACCGGCCGGGCCTTTCGCACCGGCGGCGCATGATCGTGGCGCTGGCAAGCATGGCGGTGCTCGGCCTGCACGACACGCTGGCGAAATTCGCCGCTTCCGCGCGCGCCATGGGACTCGCGCCGGCGGAGATCGCGGCGGCCATCGCCCAGACCGCGCCCTATGCGGGCTTCCCGCCCGCCCTCAACGCGCTCGGCCGCCTCGCCGACGTGCTGGCGGAACCGGACGGCTGACCGGGCGGCGCCGCGCTCAGACCGCCCGCGGGCTGAGGCCGAGGCTGCGGGAGCGGAGGTGGAGCATGGCGATCAGCATGAAATTCATCGCGTTGAAGGCCACGCCCGACAGGAAGGCCGGCGCATAGGAGCCGGTGACGTCGAAGATGTATCCGGCGAGCGTGCCGCCGATGGCCATGCCGGCGCCCGCGAACATGTATTGCGCGCCGACCCGCCAGCCGATCTCGGAGACCGGGAACCAGAGCCGGAGCAGCAGCGGGTAGCAGGGCATGATGCCGGCGAAGCCGAGCCCGAACAGGAGCGCGGCTACGTAAAGCCCTGTCAGGCTCTCGACCATGGAGAAGACGATCATCATCACAAGCTGGCAGGCCGAGCCGATCAGGAGCGTCGGCGCCGCGCCGATGCGGTCCGACAGCATGCCGAAGGCGATCCGGCTGAAGAAGCCCGCCACCATCAGCACCGAAAGGACTTCCGCTCCCCGCTCCTCCGCATAGCCGAGGTCGGAGGTATGGGCCACCAGATGGACGATGGGCATGGCCATGGCCCCGCAGCAGCCGATCACGGCGAGCCACATCGCGCCCTGCACCAGTTCCGGGGGCCATTCCAGCACCTTGCCGCCGCGCGCTGCAGCGAGGCGGATCGGCCCCGGCGGCGCGGCGGGCGGCCTGGGGCGGATCAGCCAGCATAGCGGCAGCATCGTCACCGCCGCGAAGACGGCGTAGTAGAAATAGGTTTCCTTCCAGCCAACCGCGCCTTCGAGATGGCCGAAGACGGTCGGCCAGACGGCGCCGGCCAGCCCCTGCCCCGATGCGATGATGGCGATGGCGAGCCCGCGCCGCCGGTCGAACCAGCGGGTCGCGTTGGCGACGAGCGGCGCGATCATGGCCGCCTTGCCGAGCAGGCCGATCAGCAGGCCGTTGGCGACCCAGAATCCCCAGCGGCCTTCGGACTGGCTCGCCACCAGGCTGCCGAGGCAGATCATGACGGAGCCGAACAGGATCGGCTGGATGATGCCGCGCTTGTCCATCCACCAGCCCATCGCGACGCCGCCGATGCCGGTGCCGACCATGAGCAGCGAGTAGGCGAAGGAGGGCACCCAGCGCTCGCCGCCGAGATCGGCGGCGATGGGCTTGAGCGCGACGAAGAGCAAGGTGGGCGCGCCGAGCGCAATGGCGTTCAGCACGAGCGACGCCCAGACGACCACCCAGCCGTAACGCACCTCGACGCTGGCAGAGAAACTGTCAGACATGAGAGCGGGGCGCTCTCCTCGGCTTCCGGACCGGCGGTCGCGCTGCGGCGCCTGCCGGCCGTCAGCCTCTCTCGGGAGCCGGCATCAGGCCCGGCCGGCGAAGGAGGAGAGCATGGAGGCGTCCACGCCGAGCTTGGCGATGGCGCGCGACCATTTCGATTCGAGTGCGTCGTCGAACAGGATGGCGTCGTCGGCCGGGGCGGTCAGCCAACCGTTGTCCTGGATCTCGCCCTCCAGCTGACCCGGCGCCCAGCCGGCGTAGCCGAGCGCCAACAGGCGCTTCTGCGGGCCGTCGCCGACGGCGATGGCCTTCAGGACGTCGATCGTCGCGGTCAGCCGGATATCGTCCGACACGGCAAGCGATCCGTCCCGGTCGTAGTCGGAGGAATGGAGCACGAAGCCGCGCCCGGTCTCCACCGGCCCGCCCGAGAGAATGGACATGTCGGCCTCGCTGTCCTCCACGCCCAATTGCTCCATCAGGTCCGTGAAGGAGAGGGATTCTAACGATTTGTTGATGACGAGGCCCATTGCGCCCTCCTCGCCGTGGGCGCACATATAGATCACCGTGCGCTCGAAGCGCGGGTCGCTCATGCTGGGCATGGCGATCAGGAACTGGCCGGTCAGCCAGCCTTCCCCGGGGCGATCCTGCGTCATGGCTTCGAGTGTAGCACAGCGCGGACGGGTGTGAAGGCGGGCGGCGCGCGGATGACAGGCGGCGAACGGAGCGGCAGATGGGCATGACGGCGGGCGGGCGGGCGCTCAGATTCCTCGCGCTCGCCTTGGTGATGGCCGTGGCCGCCGGAGAGGCGCGCGCGGCGGCCTCGCCCTGGGCGCGCACGCCGGAGGCCTCGGTGCGGCTCGTGTCGGCGAGCGAGGCCGTGGGCGGTCTCGACCGGCTGCGCCTCGGGCTCGAATTCGAGCTCGCACCCGGCTGGAAGACCTATTGGCGCAGTCCCGGAGAGGGAGGCCTGCCGCCGGCGCTCGACTGGACCGGGAGCAGCAATCTGGGCGAGGCCGGCCTCTACTGGCCGGCGCCCGCGCGCTTCACCATTCTCGGCATAGACAGCG
>JAPOZD010000068.1:15063-18148 GCA_026706245.1 Alphaproteobacteria bacterium | reverse complement strand
GCGCGAGCGGACCCGTTTCTCGACCTCGAGCACATCCATCTCGCCTTCCATGCAGGCATAAACGCGCTCCAGGCGTTCGAAGACCGGTATGGTCTCAAGCAGCTCCTGCTTCTCGGCAATCTTGAGGCTCAGATGCGCCGCCACCGTATCTGCAAGCTTCGAGGGGTCTTCGATCTGGCCGACCGTCGCGACGACCTCGGGCGGAATTTTCTTGTTGAGCTTCACATAGTTCTCGAAATGCGAGACCACGGAGCGGACCAGCGCGGACAGTTCCTGCGGATCGCCGTGGACGCTTTCCGGAATGTCCCGGGCCGCCGTCTCGAAAAACTCGGGCCGCTCGGTATAGGCTAGGATTTCGGCGCGGCTCTGCCCCTCCACCAGCACCTTCACGGCGCCGTCGGGCAGCTTCAGGAGCTGGAGCACGGAGCCCACGGTGCCGATCCGGAAAATATCGTCCGGGCCCGGCTCGTCGGTAGCCGCGTCCTTCTGCGTGACCAGCAGGATGTGCTTGTCGTTCTTCATCGTCTCTTCGAGAGCCAGCACGGACTTCTCGCGCCCGACGAAGAGCGGCACGATCATGTGCGGAAAGACCACGATGTCCCGCAAGGGAAGAACGGGATAGAGGTCGCCGCTGGTACTACTCATGATGCATCCCCGGGAGGCTCTGTGAGTGGCAAGGCTGCCTCGATGACATCATTTCACAACCGCCTCGCACGGTCCTTATCTGGGAACGGGCCGCGGCCCGTTCAAGCGCCCGCCTTGGTCTCGTTGCCCCGCTCGACATAGATTTGCAGGGGCTGCGCCCGCCCTTCCACCACCTCGCGGCTGATAACGATCTCCTCGACCCCCTCCATGCTCGGCAGCTCGAACATGCTGTCGAGAAGGATGCCCTCCATGATCGCCCGCAGGCCGCGCGCGCCCGTCTTGCGCGAAATCGCCTTGGCGGCGATGCCCTTCAGGGCGTCCTCGGCGAATGTGAGGCGCACATCCTCCATGTCGAACAGGCGCTGGTACTGCTTCACGAGGGCGTTTTTCGGCCGGGTGAGGATTTCGATCAGCGCGCCCTCCTCGAGATCCTCGAGGGTGGCGATGACCGGCAGCCTGCCCACAAACTCGGGAATGAGGCCGAACCGCAGCAGGTCCTCCGGTTCGATACCCTTCAGGACCTCGCCGGTCTGGCGGTCCTCGGGCGCGCTCACATCGGCGCCGAAGCCTATCGACGACCCCCTGCCCCGCTGCGAGATGATCTTTTCCAGCCCCGAAAAGGCGCCGCCGCAGATGAAGAGGATGTTCGTTGTGTCCACCTGCAGGAATTCCTGCTGCGGATGCTTGCGCCCGCCCTGGGGTGGCACCGAGGCGACGGTCCCCTCCATGATCTTGAGCAGCGCCTGCTGGACGCCCTCGCCGGAAACGTCGCGCGTGATCGACGGGTTGTCCGACTTGCGGGAAATCTTGTCCACCTCGTCGATATAGACGATGCCGCGCTGGGCCCGCTCCACATTGTAGTCCGCGGCCTGCAGCAGGCGCAGGATGATGTTCTCCACATCCTCGCCGACATAGCCGGCTTCTGTCAGTGTCGTCGCATCCGCCATGGTGAACGGCACGTCGAGAATGCGCGCCAGCGTCTGCGCGAGCAGCGTCTTGCCGCATCCCGTCGGGCCGATAAGCAGGATATTCGACTTCGCGATCTCGACATCGCCCGCCTTGGCGTTGCTGCCGAGACGCTTGTAGTGATTGTGCACGGCAACGGAGAGAACCCGCTTGGCGCGGTCCTGGCCGATAACGTAGTCGTCGAGGACCTTGCAGATACGCGCCGGAGTCGGAACGCCGTCGCGCGATTTCACGAGGGAGCTTCGATTCTCCTCGCGAATGATGTCCATGCACAGTTCGACGCACTCGTCGCAAATGAACACGGTCGGTCCCGCTATCAGCTTACGGACCTCGTGTTGACTTTTTCCGCAGAACGAACAGTAGAGCGTGTTCTTGGAATCGCCGCTCGATTTGCTCATCTTCGATCCCAACATTCCCCGATGCGGCAGCCCGAAAGCCACACCGGCATGTTAGCGGGGTTTGCCCGCCGGGCCAACGCTTTCCGTGTCGACATGGATTGCCGCGCTCGGCAGCCTTTTCAGGCCGGTTCCTCTTCGCCCGGGATACGGTGTTCGACCACCTCGTCCACGATGCCGAATTCCCGGGCTTCGTCCGGGCTCATGAATCGGTCGCGGTCGAGCGCGTCTTCCACCTTTTCAAGCGATTGGCCGCAGTGCTTGACATAGATTTCGTTCAGCCGCCCCCGCAGCGCCAGGATTTCGCGCGCATGAATCTCTATATCGCTGGCCTGGCCGTGAAATCCGCCGGAAGGCTGATGCACCATCACCCGCGCATTGGGCAGTGCGTAGCGCTTGCCCGGCGCCCCGGCGGACAGCAGCAGCGACCCCATTGAAGCGGCCTGCCCGATGCACACGGTCGAGACGTCGCAGCGGATATATTGCATGGTGTCGTAGATCGCGAGGCCGGCCGTTACCGCGCCGCCCGGCGAGTTGATATAGAACGAAATGTCCTTGCTGGGATTCTCCGCCTCCAGAAACAGCAATTGCGCTGCAATCAGCGCGCCCACCTGATCGAAAACCGGCCCTGTCAGAAAGATGATCCTTTCCTTGAGCAGCCGGGAATAGATGTCGTAGGCGCGTTCGCCCCGGTTGGTGCTCTCCACCACCATGGGCACGAGCGTGTTCATATGGACTTCCTTCGGATCGCGCATGGCGGCCGCCTACTCCTCTTCGGAAACGCCTTCGGACGCCGCGATCAGCTCCTCGGCGCTCACTTCGCGGGTCGAGACCTGGGCGAGTTCGAGAATGAATTCGACCACCTTGTTCTCGAGAATCGGCCCTTCGAACTGGGACAGGGCGGAGGGGTTCTTGCGGTAGAAGTCCAATACGACCTGTTCCTGCCCGGGAAACTGCTGAACCTGCGAAGCCATGGCCCGCTGCAGGTCTTCCTGGTTGACCTCGATATTGTTCTGCCGGCCGACTTCGGCAAGCAGGAGGCCGAGACGGATACGCCGCTCCGCAACCTTCCTGTATTC
>JAPOZD010000068.1:0-15053 GCA_026706245.1 Alphaproteobacteria bacterium | reverse complement strand
GGTCTTGCCTTCGCGCACCTCTTCGGCCGCGTCGGAGTCCTCCAGCCGCTTCTCGATCTCGCCCCAGATCGACTCGAATTCGGTCTCGACCATGCTCTCGGGCAGGGGAAAATCATGCTCCTGTTCCAGCCGGTCGAAGAGCTGCCTTTTGACGACCATGCGGGCGACGCCGCCATAATGTCCCTTGATGCGGTCGACGACGCTCTGGCGCAGCGACGCGAGGTCGTCGAAACCGATCCGTTTCGCCATCTCGTCGTCCGGATCGACCGCCTTCCGCTCCCGGATTTCCTTGACCTCGACCGAAAACACCGCCGCTTTGCCGGCCAGATGCGCCGCGTTGTACTCCTCCGGGAACTCAACCTCGACATCGCGGGACTCGCCGGCGCGGGCGCCGACCAGCTGGTCCTCGAAACCGGGAATGAACTCACCGGTGCCGAGTTCGATCTCGTAGTCCTCCGCAGCGCCGCCCGCAAATGCCTCGCCGTCGATCTTGCCTTCGAAATCGATGGTCAGCGTGTCACCCTCAGCAGCGGCGCGACCATCCTCAACCGGCGTCAATTCGGCGGCGCGCTGGGCGATAAGTCCGATCTCTTCCTCGACGACCTCATCGGCAGGTTCGGCTTCAAGGCGCTCGAGTTCCAGAGACGCGAAATCGATGGGCTCGATGTCCGGCAGCGCCTCGACACTCACGGTGTATTCGAGGTCCACCCCGGCCGTCAGCCCGTTCGCGAGGTCCGAGACCATATCGATCTGCGGCATGACCGCCGGCTTCAGGCCCCGTTCCTCTATCGCCTGCTGCGTGCCGCGGTTGATGGTGTCCTCGAGAATCTCTCCCTCGACCGCCCTGCCGAAACGCTGGCGCAGGATTTTCAACGGCGCTTTCCCCGGCCTGAACCCCGGCAGGCGCATGTTCGCGCCGTATTCGGCGAGCTTGTCGTCGATCTTCGAGCGCAGGTCTTCGGCCGGCACGACAACGCGGAAGTCGTGCTTCAGCCCGTCGGCGAGTGTCTCTGTAATCTGCATATGAAGGGCTTCAACTGGTTGCGGTCGACGGCCCCCGGGCCAGGCGGTCCCTGGTGCGGGCGGAGGGACTCGAACCCCCACGGCCGCGCGCCACCGGATCCTAAATCCGGCGCGACTACCAATTCCGCCACGCCCGCCGGGAGGGGCGGAGACTTATATCGAAACGCCGGCTGGCTCAAGAGCGTAGCGAGAGCCTCGCGGCCGCACCGAGAATGGCATCCGTATCCAGGCCGTGAGCCTGGTAAAGGTCGGGGATGTCGCCCGACTGGCCGAAATCCGTCGTCCCCAGGGCCTCGACACGATGTCCGGCAACCGAGCCGAGCCACCCGAGCGCGCTCGGGTGGCCGTCGAGAACGGTCACCAGCCCGCCTCTGCGCGAAACCCGTCCCAACAGTTGCGCCACGCAGCTCCCGTCGCCCTGCGCCAGCCAGTCGCCATGCAGGCGGTCGATGGAGGTAACCGCCAGCAGGCCCGCTCCCGGGATGTCTTCGCGAATTGCGGCAAGCGCCGCCAGGGCTTCGGGAAGCACCGGCCCCATGGCAATGATCGCGAGCTCGGTTCCATCCGCCGGCGGCTCAAGCCAGTAGCCTCCGGAGATCACGGCTGAAACATCCAGTTCCCGCTCCGGCTGGTCGAGCGGCCGGGTCGAAAGGCGCAGGTAAACCGATCCGCCGTCGCCGGCCTGCATATGGGCGAAGCCCCAATGCATAGTTGCGGCAAGCTCATCGGCGTAAGCCGGCTCGAATGCGGTCAGCCCCGGCTGGGCAATGCCGATGTTCGGCGTCGTGCCGGACTGGTGCGCGCCGCCTTCCGGAGCAAGCGTGATGCCCGAGGGCGTCGCCACCACCATGAAGCGCGCGTCCTGGTATGCGGCGTAGTTGAGGGCATCCAGTCCCCGGGCGATAAACGGGTCGTAAAGCGTTCCGACCGGAAAGAGGCGCTCGCCGGTAAGTTCCGCCGAAAGGCCGAGCGCGGCCAGGCAAAGGAACAGGTTGTTCTCCGCGATGCCGAGCTCGACATGCTGGCCGGTCGGGCCCTGCCGCCAGCGCTGCGCCGAGACCACATTCTCTTCCCGGAAGACATCCTCCACGATTTCGCGCGCGAATATGCCGCGCCGGTTCACCCAGCCGCCCAGCCCCGTGGAAACCGTGACGTCCGGCGAGGCGGTCACGATGCGGTCCGCAAGCGGCCCGCCTTCCCGGGCGATTTCGACCAGAATTCGCCCGAACGCCTCCTGGGTGGACATGCGGGCCCCGGCCGGCGCCTCCAGGCGGTCGGGCAGCGCGACAGGCGCCGCTTCCCGGCGGCGGGGCGGACTGCAGAAGAAGGATGAACCTTCAATCGCCGCATGCAGCCGGTCCGGAGCGATGTCCAGCCCGGCCCCGGGTTCCCACTCCTCACCCGGCCGGATGCCGACGGAGGCCCGGAACGCTTCCATCTGGCCCGGATTCATGAGGCCGGCGTGGTTGTCCTTGTGGCCCGCGAAGGGCAGGCCATAGCCCTTGATCGTGTAGGCGATGAAGCAGGTCGGCCGGTCATCGTCGACGGCGGCGAACCCTTCGAGCACGGCAGCCATATCCTGCCCGGCAAGATTGGTCATGAGGCCGTGCAGCTGCTCGTCGTCATGGCGCTTCAGCAGGCTGCGGATTCCGGCGAGATGGCCAAGATCGTCCTCCAGCGCCTCTCTCCAGGCCGCCCCGCCCTTGTAGACGAGGGCCGAGTAGCGGGAGTTCGGGCAATCGTCGATCCAGCGTTCCAGAGCCTTGCCGTCCCGTTTCCGGAAGGCCGCCTGAAGACGTTTCCCGTATTTGAGCGTGTGGACCTGCCATCCCATCGCCCGGAAAATGCCGTCGAAGCGTCGGAACAGGCGGTCGGTAACGACCGAGTCGAGGCTCTGGCGGTTGTAGTCGATGATCCACCAGAGATTGCGCACATCGTGCTTCCATCCTTCGAGCATCGCCTCGAAGATATTGCCCTCGTCGATCTCGGCATCGCCCATTACGGCCACCATCCGTCCGGGCGGGCTGCCGTCCCCCAGCCCTTTCATGTGCACATAGTCCTGCATGATGGAGGCGAATGTGGTGATCCCCACGCCGAGCCCGACCGACCCGGTGGAAAAATCGACATCGTCGCTGTCCTTGGTGCGCGAGGGGTAGCTTTGCGCGCCCCCGAACGCGCGGAAGCGTTCCAGCTTCTCGCGCGACTGCCGCCCGAGCAGATACTGGATGGCGTGATAGACCGGGCTTGCATGGGGCTTCACCGCCACCCGGTCGCCCAGTTTCAGCGTGTCGAAATAAAGCGCCGTGAGGATCGTCGCGACCGAAGCGCTGGACGCCTGGTGCCCCCCCACCTTCAATCCGTCGCGGCTCTCGCGGAGGTGGTTGGCGTTGTGGATCATCCAGGAAGACAGCCAGAGCACCTTGCGCTCAAGCGCTTCCAGGGCTGCCAGGCGGTCCGCGTCCATGCTTCTTTTCAAGCGCCTTCCGGGCTGGTTCAATCGCCGCCGGGAGGAAACGCCATGACCGTCACCTTCAGGCAGCTGACCCCGGTGTTCGGCGCCGAAGTCTCGGGCGTCGATATCGCCGGAGGTGTGAGCAACTCCGACTTTGCCGAAATCGCCCGTCTTTTCAACGATTATTCGGTTCTGGTGTTCCGGGGCCAGCAGATAGACGACACCCAGCAGATCGAATTTTCGAAGCGGTTCGGGCCGCTGGAAGGCACCGTGCGCTCCAATGTCGGCGCGGGATCCGAGATTGCGGTCATTTCCAATGTCGATCCGGAGACCGACACGATCCTTCCGGTGGAAGACTGGCGCAATGTGTACAACTCCGGCAACGAGATGTGGCACACGGACAGTTCGTTCAAGCGCGTGCCCGCCACGGCTTCGCTGCTCTCCGGGCGCGAGGTGCCTCCCGAAGAGGGCGAAACGGAATTCGCTACCGGCCGCGCCGCCTGGGACGATCTGGACGACGCCCTCAAGGAGGAGCTGGACGGCCTGGTTGCCATCCATGACTTCGCCTATTCGCGCGGGCTGATACGCGGCGACCTTGTGGACGAGGCGCAGCGCAGCGAAACGCCGCCGGTGCCGCAGGCCGTGATCCGCAGCAATCCGGCCAACGGCCGGCACAACCTCTATGCCGGCGCCCATGCGAGCCACATACGCGGCCGCGATATCGAGGAAAGCCGCGCCTTTCTGCGCGGCCTTACCGACCGCATCGTGCAGGAGCGCTACACCTACACCCACCGCTGGCGGCAGGGCGACTTGGTCATGTGGGACAACCGCTGCTGCCTGCACCGGGGCCGGCCCTGGAACAAGGGAAAATACCGCCGCGTGATGCATCGCACGACCGTCGCCGGAATCGGACCCACCGCCGCGTGAGAAACGGCTGGGGCGTCGTCGGGGCGACCTTCGTCGTCCTGTTCGTCGGTTTCGGAGCTGCCTACACCTTCTCGACCTTCTTTCCCTCGCTCGAGCGGGAGTTCGGCGCGACGCGCGCCGAGACGAGTCTGGTCTTTTCGTTGGCGGCGTTTCTCTATTTCGGCTTCGGCGCGGTCTCGGGCCGGATCGCCGACATCATGGGGCCGCGGGAGCTGTGCATTGCCGGCATGGCCGTGGCCGGAGCCGGCCTGCTTGTCGCCGCCCATGCGACCACGCTCTGGCAGGTCTGCCTCGGATACGGACTCGGCGTCGGCTTCGGGGTGGGGCTGGCCTATGTGCCGGCGGTCGGCGCGGTCCAGCGATGGTTCACCGCAAGGAGGGGCATGGCCTCCGGTTTCGCCGTTGCCGGCATCGGCGTCGGCACGCTTGCCGCCCCCCTCATTGCCGTCGTCCTGATCGAGGCGGCGGACTGGCGCTTCGCCTATCTGGCGCTGGCCCTCGGCGTGCTCGTGCTGGGCGGCGGGGCGGCGCATTTCATAACCGCGCCGGAGCCCGGACCGGCCGCCAGCCCCGCCCTGCCGGGCTTCACGGTCGGCGAGGCGCTCTCCGGACGCACTTTCTGGATCCTCTATCTCGCCACGCTGGTGCTCGCCTTCGGCATCTTCATTCCCTTCGTTCATGCGGTGCCCCATGCGCTCGACCGGGGCTTCTCCCTGGTCGAGGCGAACGCTCTCGTGCCTCTCGTCGGGGTCGGCAGCACGGTCGGACGCTTCGTCCTGGCTCCCGTAGCGGACCGTATCGGGCGGAAGCTCTGCCTCTCGCTGCTTTACGCCGGCATGGGGGCCATGCTGGCGGCGTGGATGCTGGTCGGGCCGTTCTGGCATCTGGCGGCCGTCGCCAGCGTCTTCGGGCTTTGCTATGGCGGCTTCGTGGCGCTGGCGCCGTCGGTGACTGCGGACCTGTTCGGGCTGCGCTCGGTCGGCGCCATCATCGGGCTCCTCTATTCGAGCGTCGGCATCGGCACGCTGTTCGGCCCGCCGCTGGCCGGCCTCGCCTATGACGAACTCGGCAGCTACGAGTGGCCGTTCTTCGCGGTCGCCGTCTGCGCCGTTGCGGCGGCCTGCGCCATCGCCTTCATCCCGCCCGCGAAACGGTCGCGTCCGGGCTGAGCCGGTCCGGCCGCTTGCCGGATGCTTCAGCCGCAGTATGCTCTTGCCCACGGGGTGTCGGGGGCGTCCGCACTCATCGATCTTTCGCCTGACGAAGACAGAAGCCCATGGAAATGCGGGAAGCCAAATTCGGGATCGGCCAGGTGGTGCGGCATCGCCGCTATCCGTTCCGGGGCGTGATCTTCGACGTCGATCCGACCTTCTCCAACACCGAGGAATGGTGGGAGTCGATCCCGGCGGAGGTGCGCCCGCGCCGCGACCAGCCCTTCTACCACCTCCTCGCAGAGAACGCGGAGACGACCTATATCGCCTACGTCTCCGAGCAGAACCTTCTCGAAGACCAGTCCGGCCGCCCTTGCCGGCATCCGCAGGTGGACGAGATGTTCGGCGAATACGAGGACGGCCAGTACACGCCCCTGCCCCACTACAAGAACTGAATTCAACCGGAGTGAGCGGCCATGGCGGAGCCTCTTCTTGCGGGCCTCAAGGTTCTCGACGTGGCCAGCTTCATCGCCGCGCCGGTAGCGGCCACCATGCTCGCGGACTTCGGCGCGGACGTCGTCAAGGTCGAGCCGCCGACCGGCGATTCCTATCGCGGCCTGTCGGCCTTTCCCGGGTTTCCTTCGTCCGATGTGGACTATTCCTGGATGATGGACAACCGCTCGAAACGCGGTCTTGCGCTGGACTTGCGCCAGGAGGCCGGGCGGGCGGTGTTGCGGGAACTCGCGGCGGCGGCCGATGTGTTCATCACCAACTATCCGCCCCGCGTGCGCGAACAGCTGGGCCTCCGCTACGAGGACATAGCGCCCCTCAACGATCGGCTGATCTACGCCTCGCTCTCCGCCTATGGCGAGGCGGGGCCGGAAGCCCGCAAGACCGGTTTTGACTCCACCGCGCTCTGGGCGCGCACGGGACTGATGGACCTGGTGCGCCCCGACCCGGAGGGCTCGCCTGCGCGCTCGCTCCCCGGCATGGGCGACCACCCGACGGGCGTGGCGCTGTTCGCTGCGATCATGACGGCGCTCTACCGCCGCCAGGTCACCGGCAAGGGCGGCAAGGTGCACACCAACCTCATGGCGAACGGCGTGTGGTGCAACGCCTTCTACGCCCAGGCGGCGCTTTGCGGCCTCGACATCCCGACCCGGCCGAAGCGCGAGAACTGGGCGACCGGCGTCGCCAACCATTACCGTTGCGCAGACGGGCGCTGGTTCATTCTGAGCCTCGTCAATGAGGACAAGCAGTGGCCGAACCTGCTGCGCGCGCTCGACCGCCCGGACCTCGGCTCCGACCCGCGCTTCGCCGAGAAACCGGCCCGGCACCGCCATGCGCGCGAGCTGATTGCCATTCTCGATGAGGTGTTCATCCGCGAGCCCTGGTCGGTGTGGCGGGAGCGGCTGGAGGCGGAGGGTCTGGCGTTCGGTGTGGTCGGCAGGACCGAGGACATTCCGGAGGACCCGCAGATGAGGGCTGCCGAGATCGTCGTGCCCCACCGCGACCCGTCGGGCCTCTCCACCCACACGGTCGCGGCGCCGGTTTGGGTCGAAGGCTCAGAGAAGACGGCGCCCGGCCCCGCGCCGGAGACCGGCCAGCACACGGACGAGATTCTGGCCGAACTCGGCCGCGCGCCGGAGGAGATCGCCGCGCTCAGGGCTTCGGGCGCCGTGGCCTGACGGCCAACCGCGGGAGCGCGCGACATGCTGGCCGACAATGCCGAGTTCGACTTCATCGTGTCCGGCGCGGGCTCGGCCGGCTGCGCCGTGGCAGCGCGCCTCTCCGAGTCCGGGCGCTACAGCGTTTTGCTGCTGGAGGCGGGTCCGCGCGACACCGACCCCTGGATCCACATCCCGCTCGGCTTTCCCAAGCTGTTCATCGACGGGCGGGTCAACTGGAAGTTCGAGACCGAGCCTGTTGAGGCGCTGGACGGCCGCCGGCTCTTCCAGCCGCGCGGGCGCGTGCTCGGCGGCAGCAGCTCCATCAACGGCACGATCTACATTCGCGGCCAGCCGCGCGACTATGACGGCTGGCGCCAGCGCGGGCTCGAGGGCTGGGACTGGGATTCGGTGCTGCCCTATTTCGTCAGGGCCGAGGACAATGAACGCGGCGCCGACGGGTTTCACGGCGCCGGCGGTCCGCTCCGGGTCTCGGACGTGCCGACCGAATGGGAGTTGCACCGCGCCATGGTGGCTGCGGCGGTCGAGGCCGGCATTCCCGCCAATCCGGACTTCAACGGGCCGGAGCAGGAGGGAACCGGCTTCTACCAGTTCACCGCCTCGCGCAAGCGGCGCTGGAGTTCCGCGAAAGCCTATCTTGCGCCGGCCAGGAAGCGGCCCAACCTGCATGTCGAGACCCTGGCCCAGGCGCGCCGGCTGCTGATCGAGGAGGGCCGCGCCGCCGGCATCGAATACCAGACGCCCGACGGACCGAAGCGGGCGCATGCGAGGCGCGAGATCGTCGTCTCCGGCGGGGCGTTCGGCTCGCCGCACCTGCTCCAGCTATCGGGCATCGGCCCGGCGGAGCATCTCGCCGAAATGGGCATCCGGCCGCTGCGGGACCTGCCCGGCGTCGGCGCTCATCTCCGCGACCACTTCAACACCTATATCAGCTTCCGCTGCGCCCGGCCGGTAACCGCGAATGACCTGGCGCGGAGCCTGCCGCGCCGCCTTGCGGCCGGCGCGCGCTACGCGCTCTTCGGCGACGGCCCGCTCGCCAGCACGGGCATCTGCGCCGGCGCCTTCGTCCGCACCGACCCGCGGCTCGACGGCCCCGACCTCCAGATCAACATGCTGAGCTGGAGCGCGGCGCGCCGCACGCCCGACACGATCGAGCCGCATCCCTTCTCCGCCTTCACGCTGAGCCCGGTGCATCTGCGCCCGGACTGCGACGGTTCGGTGCGCCTCAAGAGCCCGGACCCGCTTGCCGCGCCGGCGATCCGCTACGAGTTCCTGCGCAGCGAATACGACCGCCAGGCGATCCTTTACGGCATGCGCCTCTGCCGGAAGATCGCCGGCCAGCCGGCGCTCGCGCCGTTCACGGTGGAGGAAGTCCTGCCCGGCCCCGCCTGCGAGAGCGATGAGGACCTGCTGGCCGACGTGCGGGCGCGCGCCGTCGCCAACTACCACCCGGTCGGCACCTGCCGCATGGGGCCGGAGACGGACTCGGCCACCGACGCCAGGCTGCGCGTCCACGGCGTCGCCGGCCTGCGCGTCGCTGATGCCTCGATCATGCCGACCATCGTCGCCGGTAACACCAACGCTCCGAGCATCATGATCGGCGAAAAGGCGGCCGCGATGATTCTGGAAGACGCCCGGTAGCGTCCCCGCCGCGCCTATCCGATGGCGATGTCCAGCCAGCCGAGCGGGGTGACGGCCGCGCGGTCTCCGGGGCGCAGGACGACCGTCGTTGTGTCGCTCTCCACCACCGCGGGCCCCTCAAGCGCCTGTCCCGGCCTGAGTGCGGCGAAGTCGAAGATCGGCGCCTCGAGCCAGCCGCCCATATGGACCTGCCTGCGCGCGCGGGGCGCCGCGTCCCCGCCTGCATCGGGCACGCGCTCTTCAGGCAGGCCCGGCAGGCGCCCGACCGCGGCGGCCCGCGCATTCACCAGCACCACATCGTCCTCGCGCAGCGCATAGGTGAACAGCGCCTCGTGGCGGTCGTGGAAGCGCTCCGCGATCCGGTCCAGCAGGTCGTCCGCCTGCCAGTCGAGGCCGTCCAGCGCCACATCCACCTCGAAGATCTGCTCGCCATAGCGCATGTCGGCGGCGCGCCGCACCGCCACCTCGCCGGAATGGCAGGCGGCAAGGCGTTCGCGGGCGGCGCTCTCCAATTCGTCATAGACGGAGCGCACGGCGGCGGCGTCGAGCGCGGCCGCGTCCCCGATATGCGTGCGGGAGGCCTCAAAGCGCAGGTCGGTCGCGAGCATGCCCCAGGCGGAAAGCACGGAAGCGACCCTCGGCACCACCACCCGCGAAATATCCAGCTGGCGCGCGACGTCGGTGATGTGGAGGCCGGCGGCCCCGCCGAAGGCAAGCAGCGCGAACCGCCGCGGGTCCACGCCGCGTCTTACGGACACCAGGCGGATGCCCTCCGCCATGTTGGTATGCACCACGCGGTGGACGCCCTCCGCCGCCGTCATGCGCTCGACTCCGAGATCGGCCGCGAGCGCGTCGAGGGCCGCTTCCGCCGCCCCGGTATCGAGCTGCTCGCGCCCCCCGAGGAAGTTCGTTGGATCGAGGAATCCCAGCACCAGGCTTGCGTCCGTCACGGTCGGCAAGGCGCCGCCGCGTCCGTAGCAGGCCGGGCCCGGATCGGCGCCGGCGCTCTCGGGGCCCACATGCAGCACGCCGCCGGCGTCCACATGCGCGATGGAGCCGCCGCCCGCGCCGATGCTTGCGATGTCGAGCGAGGAGAGCGCGATCCGTTCCCCGGCAATGCCCCGGTCGGACGACAGCGCCGCCTCGCCGCCGGAGATGAGCGAGATATCCGTGCTCGTGCCGCCCATGTCGAACGGGATGAGGTCGCCCGAGCCGAGCAGCCGGGCGGAGTAGCGCGCCCCCGCAACGCCGCCCGCGGGCCCCGACAGCACCGTCCCCGCCGCCAGCCGGACCGCCTCTTCCAGTGGCGCGACGCCGCCATGGCTCAGGATGATGAGCAGCGGCCCGGCATAGCCGTTCTCCTCCAGCCGCGCGGCGAGGCGGCCGAGATAGCCGGAAAGGGCCGGGCCGACATAGGCGTTGACCACCGTGGTCGAGACGCGCTCGAACTCCTTGATCTGCGGGAACACGTCCGAGGAAAGCGACAGATAGGCGTCCGGCATCGCCCGGCGCACCGCGTCCGCCGCCGCGCGCTCATGGGCATTGTCCCGCCAGGCATGCAGGAAGCAGACGGCGACCGAGTCGACGCCCTGCCCGCGCAGCGTCTCCACCGCCTCTTCCAGGGAAGCGGGGTCGAGGGGCGTCTCGACAGCCCCGTCGGCGCGCAGCCGCTCCGTCACGCCCAGCCTTCGGCGACGCGGCACCAGCGGGTCCGGCGGCGGGATGCGGAGATTGTAGCGGTCGGGCTTCAGGCCCTCGCGCATTTCCAGCACGTCGCGGTGGCCTCCGGTTGTCAGCAGGCCGACCGTGGCGCCCTTGCGCTCCAGGATGGCGTTGGTCGCAACCGTGGTGCCATGCACGATGCGCTCCGTCCGCGCGAGCAGCGTTGCGAGGTCGAGGCCCATCCCGCCCGCCAGGCGCTCGAGCCCGTCCAGCACGCCGACGGACTGGTCCGCCGGCGTCGAGGGCGCCTTGGCGATCCGGGTCTCGCCCTCGCGGTCCACGGCGACGAGGTCCGTAAAGGTGCCGCCAATGTCGATGCCGATACGGTATTCGGTCCCGGATTCACTCATGTCCCCATGTCCCTCCCGGCCGCCGCCCCGCAGCGGCGGCACTGTAGCAGACTATCGGGCGGGCGGTGTCCGGCGGGCGACGGCGCCGGGGTCAGGTGGACCATCGGTACACGATCGAGACGGCGGCGCCGGCGAGACACGCCCCGATGAGACGCCGGTCCCGGAACCCGCGAGGGTGGGTGCGTATGTGCATGACGAAGATGACGACGCAAATCAGCGCGACCCAGACCGCGACGGTATCGGCCCCGGCGTCGAGACGAGCCCACCATCCTTCGTGAGTCTGTTGCGGCTCGGCCAAAGTGTCGGTTTCCTTCTGATCGCCAACTGCGATTTACCCTAGCAACGTTGAGCCGGGCCCTGGAAACGCAACATGCATCTGCCGCCCATGTCGATGCCGATACGGTATTCAGTCTCAATTTCGTTCATGTTCCCCGGCTCCTCGCCGCCGCCGCGGAGCGGCGGCGGCGGCAATGTAGCAGACAATTCGGCGGCCGGAATCCGGCTGGAAGAGACTTCGGCCGGCAGCTCCGGCCGATAGCCCCGCAAGGGCCAGCTGACCTTTTGCAACCCGGCAATGGAAGGCCAAGGTTAACTGTTAGATGGAAATAATCTGTAATTTAGATGGCAGGAGGGGGCGGCGCATGCCTATATTTCCCCTTATGTGCCGCCAAACTGGCAGCAAACCATGTCGAACGACAAGTGCGGAACGCTAGGGGCAATGCGCATTCCGGCCGCATATGTGGACGGCTTTGCCAGAGGCCGCGCTGTCAATCCGGACAGGGCGGACAACTACCTCGCGCATACAACCGTTGGCGACCCCGTTGCCGACGCGCTGGTCGATTGCCTCAGTTCGCTCCCGCGAGCGGAAGCGACGAGGCTAATCGAGCTGGGAATACAGGGCGGCGACGATGCGGCGCTTCGAGCCGCGCCGGAGCCCGTCAGGGAATTCTTCGACGCCTGCTACGACCCGCCCGACTGGCTCGACATTCCATCCCTGACGCCCGGCTATCGCCTGTTTCACCGGAACACCGCCCTGGTGCTCGCCGGAATGGTGGCCGGGGTCCTGGTCGAGGGGTTCACCACCAATATCGCCAAGTCCTTCTTCATAACCGGCAGGCTCCGCGACCAGGGCATCAGGCGGTTGAAGCAGAACAACCGCCACATGCTGGAGATATTCATGCCCGGCGGCATGGAAAGACATAGTGACGGATGGGCGCTTTCGGTTCGAATCAGGATCGTCCACGCCACGGTCCGCCGCCTCCTGACCCGATCCGGCGAATGGGACATCGAGGAATTGGGGATGCCGATCAGCGCAGCGCATGTCGGTCTGGCCATTTCCGCGTTTTCGGCGCGGTTGCTGCACCATCTGAAGAGTCTTGGAGCTACTTTCGATGAAGAGGAACGAAAGAGCTTCATGGCGATCTGGAGATATTCGGGTCATCTGATGGGCATTCCCGAGACCATCCTTTTCCGGGACGAGCAGGATGCGCTCGATATCTTCCGGATCGGCAACCTGTGCGAGCCCGAAATCTCCATGGAATCTAAGGTAATGGCGACATCGCTGGTCAATTCCGCTCCATTGTTCGCCGGATTGACGGAATGGCACGCGCGTCGCAAGCTTGCAAGCTATATATTTCGAATTTCGCGCGCATTGATCGGAGACGATGTGGCAGACGGCCTTGGTTATCCAAAGGAAAGCACCATGGGAACATTATGGCGGTTCCGGTTGCTCAATCGTGTCGATTACCTTTTGAACAAGCTCAATCCAACCCGGACGCAAGAGCGCAATAACATGACCACCATTCTCGACGTATCGATGTTTGAGGGGCACGGAATAAGTTACCGGTTGCCGGACCACATTTACGCCGAGCAGTCGCGGGAATGGTAGGAATCGGGCCATGACGGCTTCCCGGCAGGTTTTGGAGGCCCCGCGCGGTCGAAACCGCTCCGGCAACGACACCTGCCGCCGCGGGGCGCCGGCGCGATGACCGCCGGTCCTCTGGAGCGTTGCATCGCTTTCATTCTGCGCCGGCGCTGGTGGGCTGTCCTCGCCGCAACTCTCGTCATGCTGGCGGCAACCGGCGGCGCGCCGTTCATAGGGGTCACAAACGACTATCGCAGCCTTTTCGACGAGAGCAATCCGCAGCTCGCGGCGCTCGATGCGCTGGAGGAGACCTATTCCGCATCCAACATCGCCCTGATCGCAATCGCCCCGCGCCAGGGCTCGGTGTTTACCCGCGAGACGCTCGCCGCAGTCGAGGAACTGACCGAGGCGGCCTGGCAGGCGCCGCTGTCCACCCGGGTCGACTCCCTGACCAACTACACCCACAGCAAGGCATCCGGGGATGACCTGATCGTTGGGCCGCTCGTCAAGGGGGCGGACGGGCTTACCGACGAGGATCTTGCCCGGACCGAAGACATCGCACTGAACGCAGTCGATCTGGCCGGCCGGCTGGTCTCCCATGACGGAAGCGTGGCGGGGCTGGCCATAAACTTCGCTGTGCCGGACGACCGGGACGCCGCGATCGCCAGGATCAACGGCCACCTCCGGGCCTTCGTGAAGGACGCCCGCGCCGCCCATCCGGATCTCGACTTCCACATGACCGGCGATGTCGTCATGCACCAGGTCTTCGCCGAGACGACCCAGGAAGAAGCGCGCACTCTCATCCCCGTCGTTTTCGTCATCATTGCGGCCGCGGCGGCCATTCTGCTTCGTTCGGTCTTCGGCACGCTCGCGCTCGTGATTGCCCTGACATTCACCGTCAACACGACGATGGGCTTTGCCGGCTGGATCGGGACAGTGCTCAACCCCGCCAATTCAGGCATTCCGATCATCGTGCTGACCGTTGCCGTGGCGCATTCGATCCATATCGTTGCGAGCGTTCTCGAGGGCATGGAACGGGGCCTCGGCAGGAACGAGGCCATCGCTGAATCGCTCCGCGAGAATATCTGGCCCGTCTTTCTCACCACGGCGACGACCGCAATCGGGTTCCTCAGCCTGAATGCATCCGATTCGCCGCCGTTCCGCGTGCTCGGCAATCTTGTCGCCTTCGGCGTGCTCTGCGCCTTCCTCTATTCGGTCACGATCCTGCCGGCCCTGCTCTCGATCCTGCCGCTGCGCCCACGGCGCGCATCCGGCGGACGGCCCGGCTTCTTCGAACGGTTCGGCGATTTCGTCGTTGCCCGCCGCAAGCTGCTACTCGTTTCCATGACGCTGCTCGCCGCACTGCTGGTTTCCGGCATTCCTCGTATCGACCTGACCGACAACTGGACCCGTTATTTCGATGAACGCTACGAGTTCCGGCGCGATACGGACTTCGTGATCGACAATCTGACCGGCATGGAAACGCTGGAGTTCTCGCTCGACTCGGGTCGCGAGGGCGGCATTACCGATCCCGGTTATCTGCGAGCAGTGGACGCCTTTGCAGAGTGGTGCCGGGGTCAACCGGAAGTGATGCATGTCCAAGCGTTTCCGGACATCATGAAGCGCCTCAACCGGAACATGCACGGCGACGATCCGGCCTTCCACCGCCTGCCGGACAACGCGGAGCTGGCCTCCCAGTATCTGCTGCTTTACGAACTCTCGCTTCCGTTCGGCAGCGACCTCAACGACCGCATCGACGTCGGCAAGTCCGCGACGCGAATGAGCGTTGTGACCCGAAGCCTGACCTCGCGGCAGCAGCGCGAACTCGATGCGCGCGCCCAGGAATGGCTCCGCGCCAACGCGCCCGGCCTTCTGACCGAGGCATCGGGGTTCAGCATCGTCTTCGCGCATCTCTCGCAGCGAAATATCGCGAGCATGATGACCGGAACGATAGCCGCGATGGCGCTGATTTCGCTGATACTGATCGGCGTGTTCAGAAACATCCGCCTCGGGCTTGTCAGCCTGCTCCCCAATTTTATACCTGCGGCCATGACCTTCGGTCTGTGGGGCTACACCATCGGGCGGGTCGGTCTCGCCGGGTCGGTGATGACGGCCATCGCTTTCGGGATCATCGTGGACGACACCATCCACTTCCTGACCAAGTATCTGCGCGCCCGACGCGAGGGGCTCGATGCGCCCGACGCTGTGCGCAGCACATTTCGCAGCATCGGCCGG
>JAPOZD010000021.1 GCA_026706245.1 Alphaproteobacteria bacterium | reverse complement strand
AGATGATGACCGGCATCTTCTGGGACATCGGCGCGTAGCGGGGAAGGGCAGGCGTGTTACCTTCCGGTTCTGGTAAGGGAGGCGAACGAGGAGGCTTGCATGGCTAAACTTCGACATATCGCGGTGACGGTTCCGGACCTGGAGGCGGCGGCGCGGTTCTATGAGAACACCTTCGGCATGGCGCGGCAGATGCAGTCCGACATCGCGATCCTGCTTTCCGACGGCACGGTGAGCCTCGCGATCCTGAAGTTCAGGACCGACGAGCAGGCGGGCGACGAGCGCGGCAAGGACTTCCACGGCCTGCACCATATGGGCTTCGTGGTGGACGACATCGACGCGATGAGCCGGCAGATCGAGGCCAATGGCGGGCGCTACCACATGCGGCTGCCGGACTCGGCCGAGGGCGCGACCGAGATCAAGTTCTACGACCCCAACGGCGTCGTCTTCGACATCGTCACCGCCGACTACGCCACCAACGCCTGGGGCGCCAAGGTCTCGGACTGACCGCGCCCGCTTGCCGGGCGGCGGGGCGGGGGGCTACAAGGCGCGTTCCTGACGAACGAAGGGACTTCGCATGACCGAGGCGGCGCTCGTTCCGCTGCTGGGGCGCATCGCCGACGCGCTGGAGCGGTTGTCGCCCGAAGGGGGGGCGGCGCCGGACCTGGCGGCCGCGGACGCCTTCGTCTGGCATGCCGAGAGCGGGCGGCTCGCGCCGGTGGCAGAGGTGAGCCATGTGGCGCTGCCGCTGCTGCGCGGCATAGACCGCGTGACCGGCATCCTGCTGGAGAACACGCGCCGCTTCGCCGAGGGGCTGCCCGCCAACAACGCGCTGCTCTGGGGCGCGCGCGGCATGGGCAAGTCCTCGCTGGTCAAGGCGGTTCACGCGCAGATCGCGGCCGAGCGGCCAGGCGCGCTCGCGCTGGTCGAAATCCACCGCGAGGACATCGGCTCGCTGCCGGGCCTGCTGGCGCTGCTCCGGGGCGCCGGGCGGCGCTTCGTGCTCTTCTGCGACGACCTTTCCTTCGATGGCAGCGACACCACCTACAAGTCCCTCAAGGCCGTGCTCGAAGGCGGGCTGGAGGGCCGGCCGGAGAATGTCGTCTTCTACGCCACCTCCAACCGCCGCCACCTGATGCCGCGCGACATGATCGAGAACGAGCGCTCGACGGCCATCAACCCCGCCGAGGCGGTGGAGGAGAAGGTCTCGCTCTCGGACCGCTTCGGCCTCTGGCTCGGCTTCCACAATTGCGACCAGGCGACCTATTTCGAGATGGTGGAGGGCTATGCGGCGCATTTCGGCCTGGACGTCGAGCCGGACGCGCTGCGCCGGCAGGCGAACGAATGGTCCGTCACGCGGGGTGCGCGCTCCGGCCGCGTCGCCTGGCAGTTCGTGCAGGACCTTGCCGGCCGGCTCGGCCGGAAGCTGAACGGGAGGGACGGGGCCGCATGATCCTGCTGATCGATAACTATGACAGCTTCGTCTATAACCTGATGCACTTCCTGGGCGAACTCGGGGCCGATATCGAGGTCCGGCGCAACGACGCCCTGAGCGCCGGCGAGGCGCTGGCGATGCGGCCCGAAGCCATCGTGATCTCGCCCGGCCCCTGCGACCCCGACAAGGCCGGCATCTGCCTCGAGCTGGTGGAGAAGGCCGCCGGGCGCGTGCCCCTCTTCGGCGTCTGCCTCGGACACCAGTGCATCGGCCAGGCCTTCGGCGGAGACGTGTTGCGCGCCCCGGTCTGCATGCATGGCAAGCTCTCGCGCATCCACCATGACGGCACCGGCGTGTTCGCCGGCCTGCCGTCTCCCTTCGAGGCGACGCGCTACCACTCGCTCGTCGTAGAGCGCAGCACGATGCCGGACGATCTGGCCGTCAACGCCTGGACCGAGGACGGCCTGGCGATGGGCCTGCGGCACCGTGCGCTCGATGTCCACGGCGTCCAGTTCCACCCGGAGAGCATCGCCTCCGAGCACGGCCACCGCCTGCTCGCCAATTTCCTGACCTCGGTCGCCGGCCGCTCGCCGACCGGAGCGCCGAAGCCGTTGCCGGAACGCCGGGTGTTCGCGGCATGAGCGGCGATCTGAGAGCCATTCTGGCGCGCGTCGCCGACGGGGCGCGGCTCGGCGAGGCGGAGGCGGAGGCGGCCTTCGAAATCCTGATGTCGGGCGACGCCACGCCCTCCCAGACGGGCGCCTTCCTGATGGCGCTCAGGGTGCGCGGCGAGACCATCGACGAGATCACCGGCGCGGCGCGGATCATGCGCGAGAAGGCGCTCCGCATCGAGGCGCCGGCCGATGCCATCGACACCGCCGGCACGGGCGGCGACGACAAGGGCACGCTCAACATTTCCACCGCCGCCGCGCTGCTGCTGGCGGGCGCGGGCGTGCCGGTGGTCAAGCACGGCAACCGGGCGCTCTCGTCGCAGACCGGCGCCTCCGATGTGCTGGGCGCGCTCGGCGTCGATATCGACTGCGACATGGCGCTCGTCTCGAAGGCGCTCGACGAAGCGGGCATCTGCTTCCTCATGGCGCCCCGCCATCACGGCGCCATGCGCCATGTCGCCGGCACGCGGGTCGAGCTCGGCACGCGCACGATCTTCAACCTGCTGGGGCCGCTCTCCAATCCCGCGGGCGCGCGCCGCCAGCTTGTCGGCGTGTTCGCCGAGCGCTGGATCGAGCCGCTTGCCCATGTGCTCGGCAATCTCGGCGGCGAGCGCGCCTGGGTCGTCCACGGCTCGGACGGCATGGACGAACTCACGACTACGGGCGTGAGCCATGTGGCGGAGCTGAAGGGCGGGGCGGTCCGGCGTTTCGAGGTCGATCCGCGCGAAATCGGCCTGCCTCTCGCCCGGCCCGAGGACCTGCAAGGAGGCGACCCCGAATACAATGCCGCTGCGATGCGGAGCTTGCTGGAGGGCGAGGCCGGACCCTATCGTGACATCGTGGTGCTGAATACCGCCGCCGCCCTGGTGGTGGCGGAGCGCGCGGGAACGCTGGCCGAAGGCAGGACGATGGCCGAAGAGGCGATCGACAGCGGCGCGGCGCGGGACCGTCTGGCGGCGCTGGTGCGCGTCACCAATGGCGGCTGAGGCAGGGAAGGCCGGAAGACGCATGTCGGACACTCTCGCCAGGATCGTTGCCGAAAAGCGCGGGCATGTGGCGCGGATGAAACGCGAGCGGCCCCCGGCGTGGCTGGAGGCGGCGGATGGCGGCAGGCCGCGCGGCTTCGCGGCGGCGCTGGCGGGCGCGGAAGGCTACGGGCTGATCGCGGAGATCAAGAAAGCCTCGCCCAGCAAGGGGCTGATCCGCGCCGATTTCGACCCGGCGGCCCTGGCGCGGGCCTATGTCGAAGGCGGGGCGACCTGCCTTTCCGTGCTGACCGACACGCCGTATTTCCAGGGCGAGGACCGCTATCTGGCCGAGGCGCGCACCGCCGCGCCGCTGCCGATGCTGCGCAAGGACTTCATGGTGGACCCCTGGCAGGTGGCGGAGGCCCGCGCGCTGGGCGCGGACTGCATCCTCATCATCCTCGCCGCGGTGGACGACATGCTGGCGGGCGAGCTGGAGGCGGCGGCCTTCGAGCTCGGCATGGACGCGCTGATCGAGGTCCATGACGAGGCGGAGCTGGAGCGCGCGCTGCGTCTCTCCTCGCCGCTCATCGGCATCAACAACCGCAACCTCAAGACGCTGGAAGTGGACCTGGCGACCGCGGAGCGGCTGGCGCCCGCCGTGCCGGCGGACCGGATTACCGTCGGCGAGAGCGGGCTTGCCGTCACCGCCGATCTGGAGCGGCTGGCGCGGGTCGGCGTCACCCGCTTCCTGGTGGGCGAATCGCTGATGCGCGAGGCGGATGTGGCGGCGGCCACGCGCGCGCTGCTCGGCCCGGGCATGCTGCGGGAAGCGGGATGAACGCGCGCCTCACCCATTTCGACGAGGAAGGCCGCGCCGCCATGGTGGACGTGTCCGCCAAGGACGAGACCGAGCGGGTCGCGGTTGCCGGCGGCCGGGTCGTCATGGCCCCGGAAACGCTGGCGCTGGTCCGGGCGGGCGAGATCGGCAAGGGCGACGTGCTGGGCGTGGCGCGCCTCGCCGGCATCATGGCCGCGAAGCGCACGGCCGATCTGATCCCGCTCTGCCACCCGCTGGCGCTCGCCTCCGTCACCGTGGACCTGGTCGCCGATGAGGCGGGCTCCGCCGTGGAGATCACCGCCACATGCCGGCTGAAGGGCCGCACCGGCGTCGAGATGGAGGCGCTGACCGCCGTCTCCGTGGCCGCGCTCACCGTCTATGACATGTGCAAGGCGGTGGACCGCGGCATGAGGGTCGAGGCCGTCCGCTTGCTGCGCAAGGAAGGCGGCAGGTCCGGCGTCTGGACCGCGCGCCCGTGATCCCGGTTGCAGACGCGATTGCGCGCATTCTGGCAGGCGTGGGGCCGCTGCCGGCCGAAATGGTGCCGCTCGGCGACGGGCTCGGCCGCGTGCTGGCGGAGGACCTTGCATCGAGGCGCACCCAGCCGCCGGCGGCGGTCTCCGCCATGGACGGCTACGCGGTCCGCGCGGCGGATGTGTCCGGCGCGCCGGCTGAGCTTCGCATCGTGGCCGAGATCGCCGCCGGCGCCGCCTGGACGGGCTCTGTGGGCGAGCGCGAGGCGGCGCGCATCTTTACCGGCGCCCCTGTGCCCGAGGGCGCCGACGCCATCGTCATCCAGGAGGATTGCGAGCGTTCCGGCGACCGGGTGACGGTGCGCGAACCGGCGGCGGCGGGCGCCTATGTCCGCCCCGCGGGCCTCGACTTCGCCGAGGGCGATGTGCTGCTGAGCGCCGGCCGGCGGCTTACCTCGCGCGATATTGGGCTTGCCGCCGCGATGAACCGGCCCTGGCTGCCGGTAAGGCGGTGTCCCCGCGTGGCGCTGCTCGCGACCGGCGACGAGATCGCGCTTCCGGGGGAGCCGCTCGGGCCGCAGCAGATCGTGAGCTCCAGCGGGCCGGGGCTGGCGGCTCTGGTCGCGGAGGCGGGCGGCCAGGCGGTCTCGCTTGGCGTCGCCGAGGACAGCACAGCCTCGCTCCGCGCGCGCGCCGCCGGGGCCGAGGGCGCGGACATCCTGGTGACCATGGGCGGCGCATCGGTCGGCGAGCATGACCTTGTGCAGTCGGCGCTGGCCGCGGACGGGCTCGAAGTCGATTTCTGGCGGATCGCCATGCGGCCCGGCAAGCCGCTCATGTTCGGCCGCATGGGCGGCGCGCTGGTGCTGGGCCTGCCGGGCAACCCGGTCTCGGCCTTCGTCTGCGCGCTGCTCTTTCTCAGGCCGCTGATCGACGCGATGCTGGGCCTGCCGGCGGGACCGCCCGCGCGGGAGCCGGCCCGGCTCGGCGCCGCCCTCGGCGCGAACGACCGCCGCGAGGACTATCTGCGCGCCCGGCTCGCCGCCGACGGCGAAGACCTTCCGGTTGCAACGCCCTTCGCGCGCCAGGACAGCTCCATGCTGGCGCGTTTCGTCGAGGCCGATGCGCTGGTGGTCCGCGCTCCGCACGCCCCGCCGGCCAGCGCCGGCGACCTCGTAGAAATCATCCGCCTGTAGCCCGTCCGCGGCGGCGCTACCGGCCGCTGCGCAGTTCCGGCGGCGGATATTCCCGGAGCGCGTAGTCGAGGCTGTCGCGGCCGCAATTCATCCGCTTCATGTTGAAGCGCAGATGGCCCGCCCTGCGGCTGCGCCAGAACCCGCCGAACGCGATCACGATCCAGGGGAAGGACGGCGCCGGCGGCTCGAAATGGATGAGCAGCTCGTTGCGGCTGAGCAGCGACTGCTGGCGGATCGTGCGGATGGCTGACCAGTCCCTGTGGGGGATGCCGAAGATCGGGAAGGCGATGCCGCTCTTGTCGAACGTGACGGCCGGCAGATGCGCGCGCCGCACGATCCAGACCGCATAACCCGCAATGCCGCCAAGCAGCGCCGCCAGCAGCGCCGCCATCGCCAGAGGAGGCCCCGGCTTGCCTGTCGCCAGGCCGTTGACCAGCAGGGCCAGAAGCGCGAGCGTCACGAGCCCGGCCGCCAGCGCCAGCGCGATATAGGTGGGCCGGTAGTAGTAGATCGTCATGGGCTCCGCCTATAGCCGGGCGCGCGCCGGGGAACAAGCCGGGACCGGGCGCGGTTGCAGGCCTTCGGCCAGCGGCAGGGAACATTCCGGGGCCAGGCGTGAATTGGGTCGCGAAGGTATCCGGACCTATGCCTGCAGATTATGAACTATCCCTTTTTGACGCATGTGCTGCTGGTGTCGTGCTATCTTGCTTGACGTTCGTTCCGAACCAATATAGAACGCAGGTAACGAAACCGGGTTCGTATAAGGAACATCGCTGGAGGGAATGGCGGCATGTTGACGAAGAAACAGAATGAACTGCTGTTGTTCATATCGCAGCAGATCGCGAAGGACGGCGTATCGCCCTCCTTCGACGAGATGAAGGATGCGCTGGGGCTCAAGTCGAAATCGGGCGTCCACAGGCTGGTGACGGCGCTGGAGGAACGGGGGTTCATCCGCCGGTTCGCCAACCGCGCCCGCGCGCTGGAGATCGTGCGCCTGCCTGAGGCGGAGGCCTATGAAGGCCGGGGCCGGGCCGGCCGGTCCTCGTTTCGCGGCTTCCGCCGGCGCCTCGACCCTGCCGACACGGTGCAGAATGAGCTGCCGCTTTACGGGCGCATTGCCGCGGGCACGCCGATCGAGGCCCTGCGCGACCCGGACAGCACGGTGGCTGTGCCGCAGGCGATGGTCGGCGCCGGGCGCCACTACGCGCTCGAAATCGCCGGGGATTCGATGGTCGATGCCGGCATCATCGACGGCGATACGGTCATCATCCAGGAGTGCGAGGAAGTGGAAAGCGGGGCCATCGTGGTCGCGCTGGTCGATTCCGAGGAAGCGACGCTGAAGATCTGGCGCCCGTCCAACGGCCGCGTGGTGCTGGAAGCTGCGAACGAGGCCTATCCGACGCAGGACTACGAGCCGGAGCGGGTGCAGGTCCAGGGCCGGCTGGTCGGACTTATGCGCGACTACTGAGGCCCGGCCAGCGCGACCCAGGGCCGCCGGCCGCGGCGGTCCCAGTCGGTCTCGACGACAGGACCCTCGGGTGTGAGGCGGATCGCATGGGCGCCCAGCCGGCGGAGCCGCTGCCGGTCCACGATCAGCGCCTCTTCCGCGCAATAGCGCCGCCGGGCGCGGCGCGAGATCGTCACCGCGGACAGGACGATGGCGGCGCGGCGGCAGTCTTCTTCCAGGGCTTCATGGCGAAGCACGATCGCGACTCCGTCTGCTGAGCAGCCAAGCGGGTCGCAGGAAAGGCCGGAACTCCCGGGCCCGCCGGCGCTGGCTTCCGTGGCGCCCGCCGCTTCCGTCCATACCCGGCCGAGGAAGCCGGCGCGCGGTTTCGAAAGATACAGCCGGCCGTCGGCATGGCGGGCGAACAGGCGGGCGTCCCGGTCGGCCATCAGGTCGGGCGGATGCGCGCTGGCCAGGATGGCAAGCGCGGCGGCGAGGCCGCCGATGCCCAGAAACCGCCACCGGGTCTGCCACAGGCAGAGCCAGAGCCCGCCGGCCGCCGCCGCGACCGCCCCCGCCACCGGCATGGGCGGAAAGCGATGCACCGCTCCGGGCCATGCGGAAACCGTCTCCGCCGTCCAGAGCACGGCATCGATGCCGGCTTCCATGATCGCGAGCGGCCAGATTTCCAGGCCGAGCGGCATGACGGCCATCGCAAGGATCGCGGCCGGCATGATCCAGAAGGCCGCAAGGGGCACGGCGATCAGGTTCGCGGCAAGCCCGTAGGCGGCGATGCGGCCGAAATGATGCGCCGCGAAGGGGGCGGTCGCGAGCGTGGCCACGACGGTGGTGAGCAGGGTTGCGGCCAGGAAGAGCGGCGCGCGCCCCGTTCGGGAGCGGAGCCCGGCCAGCGACGGAGCCAGCCTTTCATAGACGGCGACCAGCGCCACGACGGCAGCGAAGGAGAGCTGGAAACTCGCGGTGGTGAGCGCATAGGGATCCAGAGCCAGCACGGCGAAGGCCGCAAGCGCGACGAGTCGCATGCCGATTTCGAGCCGGTCCACCAATACCGCCAGCAGGGCGAGCGCCACCATGAGGAAGGCGCGCTGCGTCGGCACCGTCGCGCCCGCCAGAAGCATGTAGAAGAGGCCGGCGGCAATAGCGGCCGCGGCCGCCCATTTCTTGACCGGGTATCGGAGCGCCACGCCCGGCCAGAGGGCGAGCGCCGCCCTGACGGCCGCGAAGACCAGGCCGGCCACGAGACCGAGATGCAGGCCGGAGATCGCGAGGAGGTGCGCAAGGCCCGCATCCCGGATTGCGTCATGCGCCGCCTTCGGCAGGTCGCCGCGTAGGCCTGTCGTGAGCGCAATGGCGACGCCGGCCGCCGCCGGGTCCGCGATCGCCCCGCCGATACGCGCCGCGATCCGGTGGCGAAGGCGCTCGATGCCGGCGTCTTCGGCGGGCTCCAGAAGCCGCGCGCGGCCGAGCGCAAAACCTGTCGCGCCAATGCCCTCGAAGAAGGCCCGCCTTGCCGGGTCGTAGCCGCCCGGCAGCGCGGGCTGCGGCATCGGCTGGAGCCGGGCCAGCACCGCGATGCGGGCGCCGGGGCCGGCGCCGGGCGGCAGGGACGCAAGACGCAGGCGCAGCCTTTCGGGCGTCCGCTCTGGCGTAAGGCGCGCTACATGCGCATCCTCCAGCACGACGCGAAACGGGCCTTCTGTCCGGTCCTGGCGAACGATCCGGCCGCTTACCTCGGTCGGTCCCACGGGCCGTTCCAGAATGGGCGCGCGGGCGAGTTCGGTGTGGAGGCCGGCCCAGAAGAGGCCGGCGGCGGCGATGGCGGCGGCGAGGCCCGCCGGGAAGAAGGCGGATCGGCGCAGGCCGGCGGCCAGCAGGCCCGCGAGGCCGGCCCCCGCCGCGGTCGCTCCGACGGAGGGCTCGAAATCGAGCGAGAAATAGACGCCGATGCCGAGCGCGAAGAAAACCGGCAGCCAGAGCGCCCAGCGGTCCCGCTCGCGCATCGGCAGGGCGGCAACGGCCTTGACCTCTTCGCGCAGCCTTTCGATAAACGCGCGCCCTTTCCCGGAAGTCCTGCTGCCCATGACCGTCGTTACCCGGTTCGCCCCCTCGCCCACCGGCCTCCTGCATATCGGGGGCGCGCGCACGGCGCTATTCAATTGGCTCTTCGCGCGCCGTCACGGCGGGCGATTCCTGCTGCGCATCGAGGATACCGACCGCCGCCGCTCGACGGAGGAGGCGGTGGCGGCGATCCTCGACGGGCTCGCCTGGCTCGGCCTCGACCCGGACGAGCCGCCGGCCTACCAGTTCCAGCGCCGCGAGCGCCATGCGGAGGTCGCATGGGCGATGCTGGAGACCGGCGCGGCCTATCGCTGCTTTGCGGGACCCGAGGAGCTGCAGGCGATGAGGGAGGCCGCCGCCGCGCGGGGCGAGCGCTTCCGCTACAACGGGCTCTGGCGCGACCGGGACCCGGCGGAGGCGCCGGAAGGCGCTCCCTTCGCGGTCCGCCTCAAGGCGCCGCGCGGGGGCGAGACGATCATCCGCGACCTGGTGCAGGGCGAGGTGCGCGTCGCCAATGCCGAGCTCGACGACATGGTGCTGCTGCGCGCCGACGGCACGCCCACCTACATGCTTTCCGTGGTGGTGGACGACCACGACATGGGCGTGACCCATGTGATCCGCGGCGACGACCATCTGAACAACGCCTTCCGCCAGGCCCAGGTCTTCGAGGCGATGGGCTGGCCGCTGCCGGCCTTCGCGCATATCCCGCTGATCCACGGGCCCGACGGCGCCAAGCTGTCCAAGCGCCACGGCGCGCTCGGGGTCGATGCCTACCGGGAGATGGGGCTGCTGCCGGAGGCGGTGCGCAACTACCTGCTGCGGCTCGGCTGGAGCCATGGCGACGCCGAGATCGTCTCGACGGAAGAGGCCGTGGCCTGGTTCGGCCTGGAGGCGGTCGGCCGGTCGCCGGCGCGCTTCGACCGGGAGAAGCTGGAGAGCGTCAACGCCCATTATCTGCGCGCCGCTGGCGAGGACAGGCTTCTGGCGCTGCTGGAGCCGTTCCTTGCGCCGCCGCCCGACGAGGCGGGCCGGGCGCGGCTGCGGGCGGGCCTGGGCGGACTCCTCCCGCGGGCGAAGACGCTGGTCGAGCTGGCGGAGGCGGGCGCGTTCTATACGGCCGCGCGGCCGCTGGAGCCCGACGCCAGAGCCGCGCGCCTGCTGGCGGACGAAGCCGCCCGCGCGCTGCTCACCCGCTATGCGGCGGCGCTGGAGGGCGCGGAGTGGACGGAGGCGGCGCTGGAGGCCGGAACGCGGGCCTTCGCGGAGGCCGAAGGGCTCGGGCTCGGCCGGGTCGCACAGCCGGTGCGCGCCGCGCTCACCGGGCGCGCCGCCTCGCCGGGGCTTTTCGAGGTGCTGGCGGCGCTCGGCCGGGAGGAGGCGCTGGGACGGCTTCGCGACGCCGCTCTCTGATTGCCAATCTCACCGCGCCGCCATATTGTGGCGGCCGGACCGAGCGAGGATGACAGTCGAGATGACCAGTCGCAGCGTTTCCATTGTGGGTCGGGCGAACAACAAGACCGTTGAGCTGCCGATCATGAGCGGGACTTTGGGAACGGACGTCATCGACATCCGCGCCCTTTACAGGGAGCTCGGCTATTTCACCTTCGATCCGGGCTACACCGCCACGGGAAGCTGCCAGTCCAAGGTCACCTATATCGACGGCGACGAAGGCGTCCTGCTCTACCGCGGCTATCCCATCGAGCAGCTGGCCGAGCACTCCGACTATATGGAGACCTGCTACCTCATCCTGTTCGGCGAGCTGCCGAACGCGGAACAGAAGGCGAAATTCGTTTACGACATCACGCATCACACGATGCTGCACGACCAGATCACCAACATCTATCGGGGTTTCCGACGCGATGCGCACCCGATGGCGGTGATGTGCGGCGTGGTCGGCGCGCTCTCGGCCTTCTATCACGACAGCATCGACATCGAGGACCCCTGGCATCGGACCGTCGCGTCCTACCGGATGATCGCCAAGATGCCGACCATTGCCGGCTGGGCCTACAAATATTCCATGGGCCAGCCCTTCATGTATCCGCGCAACGACCTCGATTACGCCTCCAACTTCCTCCGGCTCTGCTTCGCCGTGCCGACGGAAGACTTCGAGGTCAACCCGGTGCTCGCCAAGGCGATGGACCTGATCTTCATCCTCCATGCCGACCACGCGCAGAACGCGTCCGCCTCGACGGTGCGCCTGGCGGGCTCGACCGGCGCCAACCCGTTCGCCTGCATCGCCGCCGGCTGCGCGGCGCTCTGGGGGCCGAGCCATGGCGGCGCGAATGAGGAAGTGCTGAAGATGCTGGCCGAGATCGGCTCGGCGGACAAGGTGGGCGACTGGGTGCTGAAGGCCAAGGACCCGGACGATCCCTTCCGCCTGTTCGGCTTCGGCCACCGGGTTTACAAGAACCACGACCCCCGCGCCCGGGTGATCCAGAAGGCCTGCCACGAAGTGCTGAACGAGCTCGGCCTGCACGACCCGCTGCTGGAGGTCGCCATTGCGCTGGAGAAAGTGGCGCTGGAGGACGACTATTTCGTCGCGCGCCGGCTCTATCCCAATGTGGACTTCTATTCGGGCATCATCCTGAAGGCGATGGGCTTCCCGGTCTCCATGTTCACGGCGCTGTTCGCCGTCGGCCGGACGGTCGGCTGGATCGCGCAGTGGAACGAACTGATCGAGGACCCCTCGCAGAAGATCAACCGCCCCCGCCAGCTTTACACAGGCCCGCCCCAACGCGATTACGTTCTCCTCGCCGATCGGGGATAAGGCGGGCCGCGCCTACCCCCAGGCCAATTCGGCGAAGGCTTCCAGGCGGCGGGTGCAGGTGTCCTCGTCGGGGCTTTCGTAGCCGGCGATCAGGGTTTCGAGGCCGGCTTCGGCGAAGGCCGCGAGGTCGTCGCGGATGGCGGCCCGGTCGCCGGTGAACGGGCGGCGGTTGCCCTCGTCGTCCCGGACCGTTTCGCCGGGCATGATCCACATGGCGTAATAGCTGCCGGCGGGCGCCGGCCTCCCGGCCGCCTCGGCCGTCTCGCGGACCTGGGCGAGGCCGGCGGCGTAACGCGCCGGGGTGTCGAACCGCCAGCGCGGGTGGTTGCCCAAAGGATACCAGGCGTCGCCCAGCCGTCCGGCGCGCCGCTGGGCCGCCGGGCTCTCGCCGCCGACCCAGATCGGCGGATGCGGCTTCTGCGCGGGCTTGGGCGAGAACAGGAGATTGTCGAAGGCCACATGCTCCCCTGCATAGGCGGGCGCGGGCTCGGTCCAGAGAGTGCGGAAGGCCTCCAGCGTCTCGTTCGCGGCCGCGCCCCGGCTCGCAAACTCCGGGGCATGGGGCAGCAGGGCGAACTCCTCCTGCAGCCAGCCGACGCCGACGCCGAGCGTCAGCCTGCCGCCGGAGAGCACATCGGCGGTCGCCAGCATCTTGGCGGCCAGCATGGGCGGGCGGTGGCCCAGCACCATGACGGAGGTAAGCAGCCGGATGCGCTCCGTCGCGGCGGCAAGGAACCCCACGGTCGTCACCTGCTCCAGGCACTCGCCCGTATCCTCGGCGAACCAGCGCCCGTCCTTCGTATAGGGATAGGTCGTGCCGGGGTTGCGGGCGATCGCCACATGGTCGCTGACGCCGAGATAACCGTAGCCGGCGGCCTCCGCGCGCCGGGCCAGCCGGCCGAGCGGGCCCGGCTGTCCCGCGGGGCCGCGCAGGCCGAGGTGAAGTCCGAACTGCATGGGGCCTGTCCTCTCCCGGTCCGTTGCGGGGCCTCAGATGCTCTTCATGGTCAGCCAGGCGCGGAAGGCGGTCTCGAAGGCGGCGGCGCGCAGCGGGCGGAGGCGGTCGCTGCCGGCCTCATGGACCGGAACCGGCGGCGGCTCGCCGCCGAGCGCCGCGTCGGCGAGCCAGCGCCCGAGCACCGTGCCGGGGCCGATGCCGCGCCCGTTATAGCCCATCACCGCCCAGAGGCCGGGCGCCGGGGTGAGCAGGCGGGGCAGGTGGTCGCGGGTGAGCGCGATGCGCCCGTGCCAGGCGCATTCCCACTCCAGCTTGCCCAGCGTCGGGAACAGCCGCCGCGCCGTCCTGTCGGCCCAGCGCTCCGAAAGCCGTCCGGCGAGGCGGCCCATGCTGCCGAGGATCAGCCGCCCGGCCCTGTCCCGCCGGACCGAGGTCATCACCGGCGCCGTGTCCCACACGCCCTGCCTGTCCGGCATGATGTCCGCACCCGCCTCGCCGAGCGGTGTGCTGGCGACCTGGAAATAGTGGATCGGCGTATAGACCGCGTCCGCGCCGAGGCCGCCGCCATAGGCATTGGTCGCGAGCAGAACCCTGTCTGCGCGCACCCGGCCGCGCGGCGTCTCGACAACCCATCCCGTTCCGCTCGGGGAAACGCCCGAGACCGACGTGCCGGGGAAGAGGCGCGCGCCCGCATTGCGCCCGTCCGCGCGGATGGCGGCATGGGCGAGCCCGCGCGCATAGCCGAGCGGGTTGATGGTGCCGGCCCGCCGGTCGAGCAGGCCGCCGTGGAAGGCGCGCGTTCCGATGGCGCTTGCGGCCCCGTCGCGGTCGAGCAATTCCACGGGCGCGCCGAGCGTCGACCAGGCGCCGTGGCGCTCTTCGAGCTCACGCTGTCCGGCGGGGCTGTGGGCGGCGTGGATGGTGCCCGTGCACGTGGCCTCGCACTCGATACCGTGCCGGTCGATCAGCGCGAACACCTGCGAAGGCGCCTCGGAAAGCGCGGAGACAAGGCGCTCGCCCTTCTCCCTGCCGAGTGCCGCCTCGATCCTGTCGGGCGGCAGCCAGAGCCCGGCATTAACGAGGCCGACATTGCGCCCCGAGCCGCCATAGCCGATCTCGTTCGCCTCCAGCACGCAGCAGGAGACGCCCTGCTCGGAGAGGCGCAAGGCGGCGGAGAGGCCCGTGAAGCCCGCGCCGACAATGGCGGTTTCGGTCTCGGTGTCGCCGTCGAGCGGCGCGCAGTCGGGCCCCGGCGGCGCGGTCCGGGCCCAGAGGGAGTCGAGCCTAGACAACCGACACGTCCGCCGGGTGGCCCATCAGGAAGGCGCCGACCGTGCGGAAATGGGACTTGCGGCCCTGGAGCTGCTGCGTGACGGAGTGGAGGTCCCGGAAGCGCCGCTCGAAATCCGCCCCGGCGAAGATGGCGCTCGCGCCGGCCGCGTCGTAAAGCATGTCGGCGGCTGTCTTCGCCTCGTGGATGGCGAAGGTGGAGGCGAGGCGGATGCGGACCCGGTCCGCGATATCCAGCCGTTCGGCGTTCTGCGCGCCGTCCCAGATGTCCTCGACCTCGGACAGCACGAAGGCGCGCGCCGAGCGGATGCGCGCCACGGCCTGCGCGGTGTCGTAATGGACCAGTTCATTGTCCGCGAGGCGGGACTTGTGGAGGCGCGGCGTCTTGTCCTGCGCCAGCGCCAGAAAGGCGTCCAGCACGCCCTCGGCGATGCCGAGCGCGGTGCCGGCGAAGCCCATGGCATACATGTTCATGCTGAGGAAGAGGTAGAGCGGCGCCTCGTATTGCCGCCAGTCCTCATGGTCACGGACGGTCGTGTAGGCCTCCGGCACGAAGCGGTCCTTCAGCGTGTAGCCGTCGCTCGCCGTGCCGCGCAGGCCGATCGTGTCCCAGATGTCCTCGATCTCGATGCTGGAGGCCGGCATCAGGAAGGTGCGGATGAGCGTCGAGCCGTCGGCCATGCGCTGGCGCTCGCCGCTATCGTCCACGACCGGCATATGCGCGCCGAGCCATGTCGCATGGCGGGCGCCACTGGCGAACGCGATTTTCGCGTCGATCCGGTATCCGGCCTCGGTCTCGCGCGCTTCGGCCGGGCCCGGTCCCCACGCAAGCACGGCCGCCGGATCGTTCCCCCACATTTCCTCGGCGATCTCCGGCGCCAGATAGGCGGCGGCCATGGCGCATCCGTTCGCCTGGCAGAGGCACCAGGCGGTGCTGCCGTCGTGGCGCGCGACCTCCGAAATCGTCCTGAAGAAGAGCGGCGGCGGCGTCTCCAGCCCGCCATAGGGCTTCGGCAGCAGCATCCGGAACAGCTTGTGCTCATGCAGGGCATCGAGCAGGCCGGGCGTCAGCCGCCGCGTCCGGTCGATCTCCGGCGCGGCGGCCTCGATTTCGGGGCCGAGGCCGCGCGCCGCGTCGAGCACGCCGTCCGGCTGGCGCATCAGAACATGATGACGCTGCGCGCCACGCTGCCGGACTTCATGTCGTCGAAGGCCTGGTTGATGTCCTTGAGCTCGATGCGCTGCGAAATCATCTCGTCGAGGCGCAGCTTGCCGTTCAGGTAGAAGTCCACCAGGCGGGGCATGTCCACCCGGAAGCGGTTCGAACCCATGGTCGAGCCCTGGATGCGCTTCTCGCGCAGGAATTCCGGCCCGTGCAGCTCGATCTTGGTGCCGACCGGCACCATGCCGACGATCGTCGCCGTGCCGCCCGGACGGATCATGCGGAAGGCGTTCTCGGACGTGGCCTTGAGGCCGATGCACTCGATGGCGTGATGGACGCCGCCGCCGGTGAGCTCGCGCACCTCGCCGACCATGTCCTGCTCGGTCGCGTCGATCACATGCGTCGCGCCGAATTCCTTCGCGAGATTGAGCTTCGAGCCGACCGTGTCGATGGCGATGATCCGCCCGGCGCCCGCAATGGCCGCGCCGTTGACGGCCGAGAGCCCCACGCCGCCGCAGCCGATGATCGCCACATCCATGCCGGGCTCGACTTTGGCCGTGTGGAAGACGGCGCCCACGCCCGTCATCACGCCGCAGCCGATGAGTGCGGCGCGGTCGAGCGGCATGTCCTCGCGCACCTTCACCAGCGCATGTTCATGCACCAGCATCATCTCGGCATAGGAGGACAGGTTGGCGAACTGCGTCATCGGCGCGCCGCCCTTGGCGAGCCGCGGCTCCTCGTCCGCCCGGCGCTGCAGGTCCGGGTTGTCGCAAAGCGACATATGGCCGGTCAGGCAGTATTCGCACTCGCCGCAAAAGGCGGAGAGGCAGGTGATGACATGGTCGCCCTTCTTCACATAGGTGACCTGATCGCCGACCTGCTCGACGATGCCCGCGCTCTCATGGCCCAGCACAATCGGCAGCTTGGCCGGGTAGAGGCCCTCGACGAAATGCAGGTCCGAATGACACACGCCCGCCGCCGCGGTGCGCACCAGCACCTCGCGCGGGCCCGGCTTCGATATCTGCACGTCCTCGATTTCGAGCGGCTTGCCGACTTCGCGGAATACAGCGGCTTTCATGGGCGTCGTCCCCTCCAGATGGTCTTCTGTCCTCAGGGGCGATGATGCCCCAGGCCGGGCGCCCGCGGAATCAGTTCTTGGACCGGTCCACCAGCGCGTTCTCCGCGATCCACGGCATCATGCCGCGCAGGCGCGCGCCAACCTCTTCCACGGGGTGCTCCGCCGCGCGCCGGCGCATGGCCTTGAAGCTCGCCTGCCCGGCGGCGTTTTCCAGCACCCATTCGCGCGCGAAGGCGCCGGACTGGATTTCGGCCAGAATGGTCTTCATCCGCTCCTTCACGCCGGCATCCACGACGCGGGGCCCGCGGCTGTAGTCGCCGTATTCCGCCGTGTTGGAGACCGAATAGCGCATCTGCGCGAGGCCGCCTTCATAGATAAGGTCCACGATCAGCTTCACCTCGTGGACGCATTCGAAATAGGCCATTTCCGGGGCGTAGCCTGCCTCGCAGAGCGTCTCGTAGCCCGCCTGGATCAGCGAGGTGATGCCGCCGCAAAGCACGGTCTGCTCCCCGAAGAGGTCGGTCTCGCACTCTTCTTTCATGGTCGTCTCGATGACGCCCGCCCGGCCCGCGCCGAGCCCGCAGGCATAGGAAAGGCCGAGTTCCTGGCAGTTGCCGGAGGCGTCCCTGTGAACGGCCAGCAGGCTCGGCACGCCAGCGCCGCGTACATATTCGGAGCGCACGAGATGGCCGGGGCCCTTGGGCGCGACCATGAACACATCCAGGTCGGAGCGCGGCTCGATCAGGTTGAAATGGATGGAGAGCCCGTGCGCGACCGCAAGCGCCGCGCCTGCCTTCATATTGCCGGCGAGGTCGCCGGAATAGAGCGCCGAGTGGCCCTCGTCCGGGGTCAGCATCATCACCACGTCCGCCGTGCGCGCCGCCGCGTCGGGCGTCATCACGGTGAAGCCGGCGCCCTCGGCCTTGGGCCGGCTCCCGGAGCCTTCGCGCAGGCCGACGATGACGTTTTCAACGCCGCTCTCGCGCAGATTGTTGGCGTGGGCATGGCCCTGGCTGCCATAGCCCAGTATGGCGACGGTCCGCGACTTGATGAGGTTTAGGTCGGCGTCGCGATCGTAATAGACGCGCATGGGGCGGGCTTCCTTTCTTCGGTCGAACTTTGCTTGCGGGCGTTTACATGCCCTCGGCGCCGCGCGCGATGGCGACGACGCCGGTGCGGGCGAGGTCGGTCATGCCGAGCGGGCGCATCAGGTCGATGAAGGCGTCGATCTTCTCGGTCGAGCCGGTGACCTCGAACACGAAGGATCGGTGGGTGCTGTCCACCACGCGGGCGCGGAAGATGTCGGCGATACGCAGCGCCTCGATGCGCCGGGCGCCGCCGCCCGCGACCTTGACCAGCACCAGTTCCCGCTCGACATGCGGCCCTTCCCAGGTGAGGTCGGACACGCGGTGCACGGGCACAAGCCTGCCGAGCTGGGCCTTGATCTGCTCCAGCACCATCAGCGTTCCGGAGGTGACGATGGTGATGCGCGAAAGATGGCCGGTCGGGTCGATCTCGGCGACGGTCAGGCTCTCGATGTTGTAGCCGCGGCCCGAGAACAGGCCGATGACGCGGGCCAGCACGCCGGGCTCGTTGTCCACGACCACGGCGAAGATTCGCCTTTCCTGCTGGTGCTCCGTGGCGGCCAATTGGGTCTCTCCTCGCGCCGGATGGCGGAACTGGGGGCTAGACGAGGACCATGCCTTCGGCGTCGATCTTTGCTTCCGGCTCTTCGGTGCCGCTCAGGATCATCTCGTTATGCGCCTTGCCCGATGGAATCATCGGGAAGCAGTTCTCCATCTGCGCGACCTGCACATCGACGATCACGGGCCCGTCGTCGGCGATCATCGCGTCGATCACGCCGTCCATCTCTTCCGGGCGTTCCGCGCGCAGCCCCGTCCAGCCGAAGGCCTCGGCGAGGCGCACGAAGTCGGGCAGGCTGTCCGTGTAGCTCTCGGAATAGCGCTCGCCATGCAGCAGCTCCTGCCACTGGCGCACCATGCCCATCCACTGGTTGTTCAGGATGAACAGCTTG
>JAPOZD010000364.1 GCA_026706245.1 Alphaproteobacteria bacterium | reverse complement strand
GCAGCCCAGGCCGAAGAAATCAAGCTGCGCGTGGGCCACTACCTGCCTGACAGCGGTTTCGTGCAGGTGGAGAAGAACTTCGCCAAGAAGATCGAGGAGCGCACGAACGGCCGTGTGAAGATCGAGATCACCTTCGCCGGCGGCCTCGGCAAGGGGCCGGAAGTGGCCACGCTCGCAGGCCGCGGCGCCATCGACATGGCGTCGGTCGCGCCGGGCTACTATCCCGACCAGCTGCTGTTCTGGAAGGCCTGCCAGATCCCCTTCGTCTTCGACGAGCCGAAGGAAGCGATCAATATCCTCTACAAGTCCTACCAGGAGTTCCCGATCTTCAAGGAGGAGCTCGACAGGATCAACGTCATGTACCTGTTCCAGCAGCCGCTGGGCTCCTACTACATGACCGGCCCCGACCCGAACTGCGATACCGTCGAGGGGCTGAAGGGCAAGAAGATCCGCAGCTTCGGCGCGGACCTGCCGAAGATGCATGCCGCCATCGGCGCGGTCCCGGTCACCGTCGCGCCCGTCGAGGTTTATGAGGCCCTGCAGCGCGGAACCATCGACTACTCGTTCCTGAATGCCGGCAATGTCGAGAGCCTGCGCCTCTACGAGCCGGGCAAATACAGCTGCGGCACCGCCATGACGATTGCGGGCCACCTGATCGTCATCGGCAAGGGGAGCTGGGACAAGCTGCCGGCGGACGTGCAGGAAATTTTCGCCGACCAGGCACGGAAGAGCCAGCAGGAATATCTCGACTGGCTGGAGACCGGCACGGCCTCGTCCATCGCCAACATCGAAAAAGCGGGCGGCGTCTTCAAGGAGTTCCCGGCCTCGGAGCTGGCCAAGTGGGTGGCCGCCACGCCAGACCTGCTGAAGGGCTGGGAGGAGAACATGGCCGAGCGCGGGTTCGGCGACCAGGCCAAGGAAGTCCGCGCGGCCTGGCGCGAGTGGGCGAAGTAGGGTCCGCAACGGCCCCGCCGCCTCTTCCGGAGGCAAACGACACCGCGGCTCCGGCGCATGCCGGGGCCGCGGTCGCGCTGCCTGAGAGCTAGCCCGCCATGACGATGAACAGGCTGACCCGCCTGCTCGAACCCGTCGCGCTCGGAATCCTCCTGTTCGGCGGGCTGGGCCTCATCATCTCGACGTTCCTCGGCACCGCCGACGTGGTCGGCACGCAGATGTTCGGCGTGCCGGTGCCGGGCGCCACAGAAATCACCGAGAGCACGATGGTGCTCATCGTCTTCGGCGCGCTGACCTACACGCAGATCCGGCGCAGCCATATCCGGGTCGAGCTGCTCTACATGCGGGCCGGCGCCCGCGGACAGGCGGCGATGGACGTGTTCGCGAGCCTGATGGCGATCCTGTTCTTCTCGCTGCTGCTCTGGCAGGCGACGAACGAGGCGCTGTTCAGCATCAAGATCGACGAGGCGACATTCGGCCTTGTGCGGATGCCGCTCTGGCCGGCGCGCATCGTGCTCGCGGCCGGGACGGCGCTGCTCATCCTGCAACTCCTGCTCGATCTCGCTGCGGACCTCGACCGCCTCATCAGGGGCGGCGAAGCGCTCTCGGTCGATGAGATCATCGAACGCGACATCGGCGGTCTCGGCAATATCCCGGAAGCGCCGGACACGACCGGCTATTTCGACGAGCAGAAGGACCGCTAGGCCGTGCTGGACCCCGCGACCGTCGGCGTCCTCGTCGCTATCGCGCTTGCCGCGATGCTGGGCGCGGGCGTGCATATCGGCGTGGCGCTCGGGCTCGCCGGCGTCTGGGGCACTTTCCTCGCCATCGGGCCGGACGCCGCCTGGGCGCAGCTCGCGACCATCCCGTTCAGCACTACGAACTCGTTCACGCTTGCGGTCATTCCGCTGTTCATCCTGATGGGTTCGCTGGCGACCCAGGCGGGGCTGACGACGGACCTTTACCGCGCCGCCTACAACTGGCTCGGCCGCCTGCCCGGCGGGCTTGCCATGGCAACAACGCTCGCTTCGGCCGCCTTCGGCGCGGCGAGCGGGTCCACCGTGGTCAACGCCGCCGTCTTCACCAAGATGGCACTGCCGCAGATGACCTCCTTCGGCTACGACCGGCGCCTCAGCGCGGGCTGCATCGCGGCTTCGGGCACGCTCGCCTCGCTCATTCCGCCGAGCATTCTGATGGTCATCTACGCCATCCTGACTGAGCAGTCGGTGGCGCTTCTGCTGGTGGCGGGGCTCGCGCCGGGCGTCCTGTCCGCGGCCCTCTACATGGCCGGCATTTACGCCATCGCCAAGCGCTTCCCGAACATGGCGCCGCGCTCCGAAATCCGGATTTCCTGGAGCCGGCGCTGGCGGTCCCTATACGGCGTGTGGGGCATCGCCTTCCTGTTCCTGCTGGTGATCGGCGGCATATATACTGGGTTCTTCGTGCCGACCTATGCCGGCGCCATCGGCGCCTTCGGGGCGTTCCTGATCGTGCTCTTCAAGCGCCGGCTGAACGCCCGCACCGCCGTCGATACCTTCAAGGACGCCGGCATCACCACTTCGTCGATCTTCATCATCGTGATCGGCGGCATCGTCTTCGCGCGCTACTTGACCTACACCGGCATCGTCAACGACATCACCGGCTACCTGCTGGCGCTGGAGCTCGGCAAATACACCTACCTGTTCGCGTTTGCGGCGATCTACCTCGTACTCGGCATGCTGATCGACCCCATTGCGATCATGGTCATCACCTTGCCGGTCATGTATCCGATCCTGACCCAGGCGGGCTTCGACCCGATCTGGCTCGGCGTCATCGCCATCAAGCTCGCGGAGGTGTCGCTCATCACGCCGCCCGTGGGCCTCAATGTCTATGTTGTGCGCAGCGCCTCGCCGATTCCGCTGAAGCTGGAGGAAGTCTTCGCGGGCGTGATGCCCTTCCTCGCCATCGACGTGCTGACGCTGCTGCTGCTGATCGCGATTCCCGAGATCAGCCTCTTCCTGCCGTCGCTGATGCGATGACGGCTGCCGCCGCCCGGTCAGTAGGCGCGCTCGACGCAGAAATCGGCGATATCGGCCATAACCGCGCGCACCGGCCCGTCCGGAAAAGGCTCCAGCGCGCGCTTGGCGTCTTCGGCGCTGGACCGGGCCCGGTCCAGCGTCTCCGACAGGGACCCGTGCCGCCGCATGAGGGCGACGGCCCGGCTGAAATCCTCGACCTGCCGCCCTTCCCCGCAGAGGACCCGGCGCCAGAAAGCCTGCTCCTCCTCATTGCCCCGGCCGTAGGCGAGAATGACCGGCAGTGTCACTTTGCCCTCGGCGAAATCGTCGCCGACCGTCTTGCCCAGCTCGGCCTGCCGGGCGGAATAGTCGAGCACGTCATCGACAAGCTGGAAGGCAATGCCGACGTTCAAGCCGTAGGCTTCCAGCGCCTCGGCCTCGGCGCGCGGCCGATCCGCGATGACGGCGCCGATGCGGCACGCTGCGGCGAAAAGCGCGGCGGTTTTGCCTTCGACAACCTTCAGGTAGTCGGCAATCCCCGTCTCCGGCCGGCTGACGGTGGCAAGCTGGCGCACCTCGCCTTCCGCGATCGTCGCGGAGGCGTTGGCGAGAATTCCCAGCACCTCCAGCGAGCCGGCATCGACCATGAGTTGGAAGGACCGGCTGAACAGGAAATCCCCGACAAGCACGCTCGCCTGGTTCCCCCAGACGGCATTGGCGGTCTCCGCGCCGCGCCGCAACATGCTCTCGTCCACGACATCGTCGTGCAGCAGCGTGGCGGTATGGATGAATTCGACGCAGGCCGCGAGCTCGACATGGTGCCGCCCCTCGTAGCCGCAAAGACGCGCCGACGCCAATGTGAGCATCGGGCGCAGGCGTTTGCCGCCGGATGCGACGATATGGCCGGCCAGTTGCGGGATCAGCGCGACCTCGTTCTGCATCCGCTCGAGGATCAGCGCGTTGACGCGCGCCATGTCCGCCCCGACGAGCGCATGCAGCGCGGCCAGCGGCTGCGCCGGTGGCGGGGATGTCGCGGCTGCTAGTGTCACGGGGATACGATTGACCTTCAGGCGCGGGAGGGGCGAGCATAGGGCGGGCGGGAAGCCGGTCAAGCTTCGGGAACTGCAGATTGAAAGCCGTACTGAAAACAACCGATCCGGTTGCGATTTCCTGGCTGGTCGCCGAACTCTCGGCGCGCGGCGTGGAAGCCGTTGTGCTCGACAGCCATGCCAGCATCGTCGAGGGCAGCATCGGCATCCTTCCCCGGCGGGTGATGGTGGCCGACGAGGACTATCTCGAGGCGCGCCGCCTGCTCGAATCGGCGCAACAGGACCTCGGCGGACTGTGAACGAGGCCGTCAGCGAAGATACCCTGCTGGGCGGCAGGGTCCGGCTGCGGCAGCCCGCCGAGGGCTACCGGGTCGCGATAGACCCCGTGCTGCTGGCTGCGGCGGTACCCGCCCGGCCGGGAGAGCACGTCCTGGAAATCGGTGCTGGCACCGGCGCCGCGGCTCTATGTCTCGCAAGCCGTATCGAAGGATGCATCGTCACCGGGCTTGAGCGGGACCGGGACCTCGCCGGGCTCTGCCGGGAGAATGTCGAAGCGAACGGCCTCGAACGCACCGTTGATGTCATGGTTGGCGACCTGCGCGCCCCGCCGGCCCGCCTCGGGCCCGCGAGCTTCGACCATGCGATGGCGAACCCGCCCTGGCTCTCGGAGACGGCCGGTCCCTCGCCGCGCAACCGGCAGCGCGCGCGAGCGCATGTCGAGCAGGGCGCGGACCTCATGCACTGGGTGCGCTTCGCCGCCACCATGCTGCGGCGAGGCGGAACGCTGACCACGATCCTGACCGCCGAGCGGCTGGACGAGCACCTTGCCGCCTACACCGCCTCGGGAATCGGGGAGACGGCGGTCGTCCCCCTCTGGTCGAAGAACGACGGCCGCCCGGCCCACCGCGTCATACTGCGCGGGCGCAAGGACATCCGGGGGCCGGTTTCGCTGCTTCCCGGATTCGTCCTGCATGTCAGCAATGGCAGCTACTCGCCTGAAATAGAACAGATATTACGCCATAGCGGAGCGCTGGACTTTACATGGCGGCGCCGATAGCCGAAAGCTCTGCCGCCTCATCTCAACTCGCAACCCAACACAGGAGAAAGACCCCATGAGCATCGAACGATTCGACCGCACCAGCCCGCCCGGCCCCATGATGAGCCGCTGCGTCGTCCGGGGCGACACGGTGTATCTGGCCGGCCTCGTGGCGCGTGACACGAGCGGCGATGTGGAAGCCCAGACCGCGGATATCATCGAACAGATCGACGGTTATCTGGAGCGCGCCGGCACTTCGAAATCCAGCCTGTTGACGGCCAATCTCTGGATCACCGACATGGCCAATTTCGCGGCCATGAACAAGGTGTGGAACGGTTGGGTCGATCCCGAGAACCCGCCGGCCCGCGCCTGCGTTAAGGCCGAGCTGGCGCGGCCCGAGATCCTGGTCGAGATCATGGTGACGGCGGCGCGCTGACGCCGCCTGCGACGCGGGAGGCGCCGGGTGGCCGGAACCGGCCCGCCCGCGCCCGTCTGGGCCTTGACGACCGGCGAGGCCGGCGCGGCCGGGCAGGCCGAAGGGCTGGCGGCGGCGGTCGGCCGGCCTTTCGAGGTCAGGACCGCCCGCCTGCGCCGTCCCTGGTCGTGGCTGCCCGCGCACCGGCAGGCGCCGGGCCTGCTGCAAACCGGGCTGGCGGAACGCCTGGGCCCTCCCTGGCCGGAATTGCTGATTACCTGCGGCCGGCGGAGCGCCTCGGTTTCCGTCGCCGTCCGCCGCGCTTCCGGCGGGCGGTGTTTCACCGTCCATATCCAGAATCCGCGCGTCCCGCTCCGGCATTTCGACCTTGTGGTGCCGCCGCGCCATGACGGTATCGGCGGTCCCAATGTCCTGGAGACGCGGGTTGCGCTCCACCGCCTGACGCCGGATACGCTCGCCGCCGCCGGCGAGGCGTGGCGGGAGAGGCTCGGCGATCTGAATGTCGCCGTGCTGCTCGGCGGCAGGAGCCGCTCCCACCGCTTCACGCCGGAGACTGTGAAGGCGCTGGCGGACGGGCTCGCCGGGCTGGAGGGGCCGGTTGCCGTCACCGCCTCCCGGCGAACGGAGCCGGATGTCGTGGCCGCCCTGAAGGCTCGTTTGCCGGACGCCTGGTTCTGGGACGGGAGCGGTTGCAACCCCTATCCCGGCATGCTGGCGCTCGCCCGGCATATCGTGGTCACGGAAGACTCGGTTTCCATGACCAGCGAGGCGGTATCCACGGGCAAGCCCGTCTATGCGGCGCGCATGGCGGGCGGCAACCGGCGGATCGCGCGTTTCCAGACGGCGCTGAGGGCGGAAGGTGTCATCCGCCCCTTCGAAGGCCGCCTGGAGGAATGGCGGTATGAGCCGATCGACGAAACACCGCGCGTCGCCGCCGAATTGCTTCGACGCATGAGAGCGGAGCACGCCGGAGCCGTCGCTTCCGGCTCCTGACGAACGCCGCCGCCCGGCCGCCGCGCCGCTGCGGTCAGAGCCGCTTGCCCTCCTTGTCGAAATACTCCCGCGTGACCTTGAAGACCACCGGCGCCAGCAGCAGCAGGCCGATGAGGTTCGGCACCGCCATCAGCCCGTTCAGCGTGTCCGCGAGATTCCAGACCAGGTCCACCTTCACATTGGCGAAAGCGAGCGCCGCCAGCACCCAAAGCCCGCGATAGATGACGACGCTCCTCTCCCGGAACAGATACTGCCAGCACCGCTCGCCGTAATAGGACCAGCCGAGAATGGTGGTGAACGCAAACACCGCCAGAGCGACGGTCACGATATAGCGTCCGCCGGTGAGCGTGGAATCGAAGCCTGTCGAGGTGAGGACCGCGCCGGTCAGCCCGCCGCCGTCCGCGCCGGTCATCGTCCATGCGCCCGAGGTCAGAATCACCAGGGCCGTTATCGTGCATACCACGAGGGTATCGATGAACGTGCCCAGCATGGCGATCAGGCCCTGCCGCACGGGGCTGTTAGTCTGCGCCGCCGCATGCGCAATGGCGGCCGAACCGAGGCCCGACTCGTTCGAGAACACGCCGCGCGCGATGCCGAAGCGGATGGCTGCGGCCACGGCCGCGCCGGCGAAGCCGCCGGTCGCCGCCGCAGGCGTGAACGCATGGGTGAAGATAAGCCCGACAGCGTCCGGAATCGCGGCGATATTGATGACGAGTATCAGCAGCCCGGCGCCCAGATAGAGCACGATCATCGCCGGCACCAGCTTGCCCGCAACCTCGCCGATTCGCTGAATGCCGCCGATGACGACAACGCCGACCAGCGCGGCCACGATGACGCCCGTCACCCATGGCGGCATACCGAAACTGTCTGCCAGCGCCGCGCCCATGGAGTTGACCTGCACGGCGTTGCCGATGCCGAAAGCGGCGACCGCGCCGAAGACCGCGAACGCGATGCCGAGCCACTTGCCGAGCTCGGGGGCGAACTCGCCGACGCCGTTGCGCAGGTAGTACATCGGCCCGCCGACATACTTGCCGTTCGCATCGACCTCGCGATAGGTGACCGCGCAGACCGCCTCGGCGTATTTGGTGGCCATGCCGAACAGCGCGATGAGCCACATGTAGAAGATGGCGCCTGGCCCGCCGAGGGCGATGGCCGTTGCGACGCCGGCGATGTTGCCCGTGCCGACGGTCGCCGAGAGCGCCGTCATGAGCGCATTGAAGGGTTTGACCTCACCCTGGCCCGAAGGCGCATCCTTGTCGAACAGCAGCCGGAAGCCGTAGCCGACCTTGCGCCATGGCATGAACACGAGGCCCAGCGTCAGCAGCACGCCGGTCACGGCGAGCATGCCCAGCATCGGCGGTCCCCAGACGAAGGCGTTTACCGAGCCGATCAAGGAATTGAGACTGTCCATTTGCGCTCTCCCCTGGCGCCCCGCCGCACACGGAGACGGCGGCGCCCGCTATACCGGCGGCCGGAGATTCGGTCGTCGTCCCGAATGCCGAGTCTTGCTGCGCGGCCGGTAGCTGTCCACAGGATTCCCGACATATTCAATACGAATTGCGTCACATAATCCCGTGACAAATCCGGTTTCCCGATTCTGATTTACAGGCGTGCCGTTCGGCGTTTGGGGGTTTGGGATGTGGAGTTCTCGACGTTATTCCATGATGCTAGCGGTTATGGGCGGGAACCGATGATGGAGACCGGGTTCCGCGGCGGCAAGGCGGAGCCGGGGGATTCGCTTCCGCCCGGGCGGAGCGGGTTGACAAAGGATTTGCGGCCGGAGCGATTGCGGGGAGAATGGCGCCGGTCCGCCCCGGGAGATTTGCGATGACAACCGGCAGCCCCGGTTTTGAAATCCGTCCGAGCAGCGCGCCGGTTGGCGCCGAAGTGTTCGGCGTGGACCTGTCGGCTCTGTTGCCCGACGAGGTCTTCGAGGCGTGCGAGGCGGCGTTCGACCGCTACAGCGTATTGTGCTTCCGGGGCCAGTCGCTGACGCCGGATGCGCTGCTCGCCTTCTCCCGCCGGCTCGGGGAGATCAAGGTCAATGCCTTCCACCAGCATGCGCTGGAGGGCTTCCCGGAGGTGCTCAAGGTCTCCAATCTGCAGGACGGAGAGGGCCGCGCGCTCGGCTATGCCGACGCCGGCAGCCACTGGCACACCGACATGTCCTACACCGCCGCGCCGCCGCGCCGGACCCTGCTATACGCGCTGGAAGTCCCGCAGGACGAGTCGGGCGAGCCGCTCGGCCCCACGCTTTTTGCCAGCGCCGCGGCGGCCTATGACGCGCTCGACAAGGAAACCCGCGCGCGTATCGAGAACCTCCAAGCGGTCCACCGCTTCGCCGCCAAGGAACGCGGCGTGAAGAAGCCGGTGGCGGTGACGAGGGCGCAGATCGAGGAGAACCCCGACGCCCGCCACCCGGTCGCCCGCCCGCACCCGAAAACGGGCCGCAAGGCGCTCTATGTGCGCAAGGGTGAGTGCATCGGCATAGACGGCATGGAGGAAGGCGAGGCGCTGGCGCTAATCGACCGGCTTTCGGACCTCATCGTCGAGGAGCGTTTCATCTACCGCCACCGCTGGGCCATCGGCGACCTGCTGATGTGGGACAACCCGGCCGTCCAGCATATCGCCATCCGAGACTACGAATGGCCCCAGCGCCGCTCCATGTGGCGCACGACGGTTCGGTAGCGCGCCTGAGCTGCACTCAAATCAACCCGGCGGCGCGCACTTGCGGAAGGTAGGTGCGGCTCACGGGGACCTTGTGGCCGCCGGTCAGGCAAAGTGTCGGGCGGCCGTTGATGCGCTCCGCTCCCGTCACATGCGCGCGCGCAACCCAGTAGGAGCGGTGGACGCGCATGCCGTCCGCGCCCTCCAGTTCGGCCACGGCGTCGGCGAAGCGCATCAGCACGAGGTCCGAGCCGGTTGTCGTGAACGCCTCGACATAATGGTCGGCCATCCTGAGATAGACGAGGTCGCGCCCGATTCCGTGCGGCAGGCGGTCCAGGAAACGGGGCGGCGCTGCGGCAGGCGCTTCCTGCATTTGCGCGGCGGACCGGTGGCGGACGGCAAGTACCGCCGCACTGATGACCAACCCTATGACTGCTACCCCCAGATAGACCTCCGGCAGCCGGTCCAGGCCGACATAGCCCGGCCGGAACAGCGTTTCGGCGGCGAACACGACGGCCGCTCCCGGCACGGCGGCCGATACCGCCGCCGCCGCCAGCGCCAGGCCCCGGCGCGGGAGCGGCCAGTCATGCGTCAGGTGCAGCGTGAGCAGCATCGAGCCCGCCCAGATGCTCCAATTGCCGCTCATCGCCAGCAGCCAGTAGCCGGCGCGCCCCAAAGGACCCATCGAATCGTATGTGCCGAAGGGGCCGATGAAGGCGAACAGCGCGACGACGGCCGCCAGCGCTGTCGCATGGCCGGCGACCTGCCTGCGCAATTCGCGAAGCGTGAACTGCATATTCTGCAAACCGCGAAATATCCGCTGCCGTTCCCGCATCGAAGCATGACTCCGGCGGCCCCGCCGTCAACATCCCCGGCGCGGCGCACCCGCCGCATGCAAACCGCTGCCGGAGAACGGAACGATGAAAACTCCCCCCGCAAACAGGCTCGCAACGCTCGGCGCCGCCGCCCTCGCGCTGCTGGCGCCCGCCTTCGCCTCAGCCGCCGATCTGGTCGTGCGCGTCGAGGGCGTGCGCTCGGCCGACGGCGATATCCGCGTCGCCGTCCATCGCCGCGCCGACGGCGTGGACTTCCCCGACTCGGCCGGGATCGTGAAGGCGGCCATGCGCCCGGCCGCGAAGGCCGGCGACCTGGTATTCGCCGGCCTGGCGCCCGGCGAATACGCCATTGCGGCGTTCCACGACGAAGACCGGGACGGCGACCTCAACACCAACCTGCTCGGCATGCCGACCGAAGGCTACGGCTTCTCCAACGAGGCGCGCGGCGCGTTCGGGCCGCCCGGCTTCGACGCGGCGGCCTTCACCATAAAGGCCGGCGAGGACCGCCCTGCCGTCACGGTCAGGCTCGGCTATCCGGAGTCCTGAGGCCATGAAACCGCAGATTTCCCGCAGGGACGCGCTCCGCGCCGCCGGAAGCCTGCCGCTGCTGCTTGCCGCCGGGGCCGCGGGCGCATCCGGCGCTTCCGGCGAAGACGAGACGCTCGCCTTCGCCACGGCAGAGGCGGAAAGGTTGTCCGCGCCACTGCAAACATTGCGCGGCCGGCTCCCTGCCGAGCTCGCCGGCACGCTCTGGCGCAACGGACCGGCCGAGCATGACCGTTTCGGCCACCGCTACGGCCACTGGTTCGACGGCGACGGCATGATGCAGGCCTTCCGGTTCGACGGCGCGGCCGTCACCCATCGGGCGCGCATCCTGGACACGCCCAAGCGCCGCCGGGAGACCGAAGCCGGGCGGCGCATGCTGCCGGCCTTCGGCTCCATGCCGCCCGACCCGGCGGACACGCGGGGCCCCGACGACATGAACGCCGCCAACACCTCCGTGGTCGTGCATGCCGGACGGCACATGGCGCTCTGGGAAGGCGGTTCGGCGCTGGAGTTCGACCCGCAGACGCTGGACGCCGAAGGCTTCGTCGCATGGCGCAAGGACATCGCCGGCGCGCCCTTCTCCGCCCATCCCAAGGTCGAGGCCGACGGCACGATGTGGAACATCGGCTATGTGCCGGTGCCGCGCCCGATGCTGATCCTCTACCGCATCGACCCCAAGGGGCGGCTCGCGAAGGTCAATGTGCTGCCGATGGCCCCGCTCGGCCTCACCCACGACTTCGTGGTGACGGAGCGGCGGCTGGTGGTGCTGCTCACGCCCTTCGTGCTGGACCTGGAGAAGTTCGCCTCCGGGCACACGCCCATCCTCGACGCCCATGTCTGGCGGCCGGAGCTCGGTGTGCGCGTGCTGGTCGTGGACAAGGACAGCCTGGAGGTCGAGCGCCGCCACGAACTGCCGCCGGGCTTCCACTTCCATCACGGCAACGGCTGGGAAGAGGCGGACGGCACGATCCGGCTCGATCTCTGCCAGGCGCCGGACCCGTCCTTCGTCACCCGCGACTTCCGCAATGTCATGCAGGGCGACACCCGCATCCGGTCGGCGCACCCGGTCTATCGCCGGGCCGTCCTCCGCTCGGACGGGCGCGCCGAATACGAGCACGGCGGAAGCGTTGCCGCCGACTTCCCGCGCATCGACCCGCGCCGCCTCGGCCGGCGCCATGAGATGACCTTCGCACTGGCGGGCGTGGAAGAGCCTCGCGGCTGGCCGCTCCGGCGGGTGGTCCGCTTTGCGCCCGGTGAGGCGGATGGCTGGGCCTGGCCCCGGCACCGGATACCGGAGGAGCACGTCTTCGTGCCGCGCGGCCCCGGCGAGGGCGAAGGCTGGCTGCTCGGACCGTTCCTGGACCTCGAACGGCGCGCATCGGGCCTCGCCGTCTTCGAGGCGCAGCGCCTCGCCGACGGCCCGGTCTGGGAAGGCATCCTCCCCTACCCCCTGCCCCTCGGCCTGCACGGCACATTCGCGCCGGCGTGAGCGCAACCGCCCGGGCGGGCGGTGTGAGGGAAGCAGGATCACTGGGACCGGAGCGGCGCCGGGCGTCCCGACCTTCCCTCCTCCCGAGTACCCCGCCTCCGGCGCTCGTTGACGCCCGGATGGGCCGCCGTGATGCTTGGTCTCCCGGACGCAGGCATTCGACATACCGGCTGCCGGACGGCTGTGCCCGCTTCAGCAGCCGCAGAAGTCGGGCTTCGGTAGGTTCGATTGATTTCGGAGCCAGGACAATTTCGATGATCTGGAGATCGATAAAGTGGATCGCAGGACTTGGTCTTGTCGCCGCCATTGCGTTGACCCTCCTTGGCAAGAAGACATTTCACGTGGAGGCGACCATTCCCGCTCCACCTTCCGCTGTGTGGGAAGTATTGATGGACACGGCCGGGTATCCGGAATGGAACCCCGTCTTTGTGAGCGTCAGCGGCCCCTATGAACAAGGCGGTGAAATTCTGAACGAAGTGCGCGATCCGACAGGCGAAATCCTGAAGATGACGGCAACGGTTGCCGAACTCATCCCTGAACGGAAGTTGCGCCAGAAGGGCGGCCTGACCGGCTTCATCACGTTCGATCATCAATGGCTTCTCGAACCCGTTGACGGCGGCACCAGGGTCACTCAGCAGGAGGTGGATCGCGGTCTTTACCTGTGGTTCTGGGATTCAAGCTGGATCGAGCCTGCCTATCGCAAAACGAACGAAGCGCTCAAGGCTCGCGTCATGTCGCTCGGCGGCCGATAGATCGCCACGCAGTGCTGCAGAGAGTTTAGCAAGGCTGCGGCGTGCAGCGGGCGCCAGCCATCTGCTATGGTGCGCGGCGAAACTGCCCGGGAGCTCCCCAGCCCATGCCGACCGCCGCTTCGCTCGCCCACGCAGACACCAACAATCTCGAACCGTTCTTCATGCCGTTCACGGCGAACCGGAGTTTCAAGGCGGACCCGCGCCTGATCGTCGGCGCCGAGGGCGTGCACTACATCGCCCGCGACGGCAGGCGCGTCTTCGACGCCTCCGCCGGGCTCTGGTGCGTGAATGCCGGCCATTGCCGCAAGCCCATCGTGGAAGCGGTGCAGCGCCAGGTGGAGACGATGGATTTCGCCCCCACCTTCCAGATGGGGCACCCCGCGGCCTTCGAACTCGCGTCGCGCATCATGCAGATCGCGCCGCCTGACATGGACTCCGTCTTCTTCGCCAATTCCGGCTCGGAGGCGGTGGACACCGCCCTCAAGATCGCCATCGCCTGGCACCGCGCGCGCGGCGAGGGGCAGCGCACCCGCCTCATCGGGCGCGAGCGCGGCTATCACGGCGTCGGCTTCGGCGGCACCTCGGTCGGCGGCATCAAGAACAACCGCAAGGCGTTCGGCATGCTGCTGCCGGGTGTGGACCATCTGCCGCACACGCTCGACCTCGCCGGCAACGCCTTCAGCCGGGGTGAGCCCGACCACGGCATCCACCTCGCCGACCAGCTAGAGCGGATCGTCGATCTGCACGACGCCTCGACCATCGCGGCCGTCATCGTCGAGCCGGTCGCCGGCTCCATCGGCGTCTATCCGCCGCCGAAGGGCTATCTGAAGCGCCTGCGCGAAATCTGCGACCGGCACGGCATCCTGCTCATCTTCGACGAGGTGATTACCGGCTTCGGGCGCGTGGGCGCAGCCTTCGCCTCGGAGCGCTTCGGCGTCACGCCCGACATGATGACGCTCGCCAAGGGCCTCACCAACGGCACCGTGCCGGCCTCGGCCGTCGTCATGAAGAAGGACATCTACGACACCTTCATGACCGGCCCGGACTGGATGGTCGAACTCACCCACGGCTACACCTATTCGGCCCACCCGCTCGCGGTCGCCGCCGGTCTCGCGACCCTCGACCTCTACCGGGACGAGCAGCTTTTCGAGCGTTCGGCCTCGCTTTCGCCTGTCTTCGAAGACGCCGTCCACAGCCTGAAGGGCCTGCCCAATGTCATCGACGTGCGCAATATCGGCATGATGGGCGCGGTCGAATTCGCCCCGCGCGACGGCGAGCCGGGCCGGCGCGGCTACGACATCTTCCTCGACTGCTGGCAGTCCGGCGTCTATTGCCGCCAGGCAGGCGACACGCTCGCCTTCTCGCCGCCCTTCATCATCGAGGAAGGCGAGATCGCGCAGATATTCGAAATCGTGGCCGACGCCATCCGGCGGACCGACTGACGGTCCTCAACCGCTGGACGCGGCCGGAAATTCCTGCCGGATACTGGCCTCGGCAATCGGGGCCGGCGGCGCGCCGTTGCCCCCGGCGGTGAACTGCAGCTCGGCGAGGCGGGCGTAGAGGCCGCCGGCCGCCAGTAACTGGTCGTGCGTTCCGGTCGCGACGGCGCGGCCCCGGTCCAGCACCACGATGCGGTCCGCATTCATCACCGTCGCGAGGCGGTGCGCGATGACGATGGTGGTCCGGCCGCGCGACAGGCGGGCGAGCGCGTCCTGGATCAGCCGCTCGTTCTCCGAGTCGAGCGCGCTCGTCGCCTCGTCCAGCAGCAGCACCGCCGGGTCCCTCAATATGGCGCGGGCGATGGCGAGGCGCTGGCGCTGGCCGGCGGAGAGGCGCACGCCGCGTTCGCCGAGATAGCTGTCATAGCCTTCCGGGAGCGCGCGGAGGAACCCGTCCGCAGCCGCCGCTTTCGCCGCCTCGACGATCTCTGCATGGCTGGCGTCGGGCCGCCCGTAAGCGATGTTCTCGCGCGCCGTGGTCGAGAACACCACCGGCTCCTGCGGCACGAGGCCGAACTTGGCCCGCACCGCCGCCGGCGCGGCACGGCAGATATCGACGCCGTCCAGCGTTATCCGTCCGCCCACCGGGTCGTAGAAGCGCAGCAGCAGGTTGAAGAGCGTCGATTTGCCCGCTCCCGACGGCCCGACCACGGCCACAGTCTCGCCCGGCGCGATGTCGAGGTCGAAGTCGCCGAGGACCGGCCTGTCGGGCGCGGAGGGATAGGCGAAGACCGTCCCTTCGAAGGCCACGGCGCCCTGCGAAGGCTCGGGCAGCGCCGCCGGATGGGCGGGCGCGGCGATCTCCGGCTGCGCGGCCAGCAGGTCCATCAGCCGCTCCGTCGCCCCGGCCGCGCGCTGGAGGTCGCCCACGACCTCACTGAGCGCGCCAAGCGCCGCGGCCGCCACCACGGCGTAGAAGACGAAGGCCGAGAGGTCGCCCGCCGACATGGCGCCCGACATCACGTCCCGGCCGCCGAGCCACAGAATCGTGCAGACCGCCCCCAGCGCCAGCACGATCACGATGACGGCGAGCGCCGAGCGCACGCGGGTGCGGTGAATGGCGGTGCGGAACGCCTCCTCGACCCGCATGGAGAAATCGACGATATCCATGCCCTCATGGCCGAAGGCCTGCACGGTGCGCACGGCCGAGATCGACTCCTCCACATGCGCGCCCACATCCGCCACCCGGTCCTGCGAGGCGCGGGAGAGGCGGCGCAACCGCCGGCCCAGCACCAGGATCGGCAGCAGCACCAGCGGGATCACCAGCACCACGAGCCCGGTAAGCCGCGGGCTGGTGACGAGCAGCATGGAAGCGGCGCCGATGAACAGCAGCACGTTCCTGAGCGCCATCGAGACCGTCGAGCCGACGACCGTCTGGATCAGTGTGGTATCGGTGGTCAGCCGCGAGAGGATCTCGCCCGTCTTGGTGATCTCGAAGAAACTCGGGCTGAGCTTCAGGATATGGGCGAACACGTCGCGGCGCAGGTCCGCTACCACCCGCTCGCCCACCCAGGCGACCAGGTAGGAGCGGAAAAAGGTCGCCGCCGCGAGCACCACGACGACGCCGAGCAGGATAACCAGTGCGGCGTCCAGCACGGCCGGGTCGTTGCCGGCAATGCCGTTATCGACGAGATGGCGCAGCCCGAGGCCGATGGCGAGCACCGTGCCTGCCGCCACGATGAGCGCGGCGGCCGCGCCTGCGGCCTGCCGCCAATGGGGCGCGAGATAGCCCGCCAGCGCGCGGAGCGGGCGCAGGTTGCGCGAAGCCTCTCGGGCGGACATGGCCGGGTTCGGTCGTCTCATGGTCTTTCTTCGATTGCCGCGCCGGAGGGGTAATAGCCGCCGCGCCGCGCCGCGTCTAATGCGCCCGTGCTTGAGCGCCGCAGCGCGCTTCGCTATACAGGCCCGCCTGCCTGTCCTGGAGCGCCCTGCCGATGAAGCCTGACATCCATCCCGAGTATCACGAGATCACCGTCGTGATGACCGACGGGACCGAATTCAAGACGCGCTCGACCTGGGGCAGCGAGGGCGACACCCTGCGGCTCGACATCGACCCACTCTCCCATCCCGCCTGGATCGGGGGCAACCAGCGGCTTGTCGATACGGGCGGGCAGGTGGCGCGCTTCAACAAGCGCTTCAAGAATTTCGGCGTCTAGAGCGGTATCCGACCGGTATGAAACGGGCGGCCGCCCTTCGATACGCACCCGCTGGCGCGGGCGCTACTCAGGGTGAGGGAAGAGGGCAGAGTTCCGGGACTTCCCTCATCCCGAGTAGCGGCGGAGCCGCGTATCGAGGGACGGCCGGACTTTCGTTTCGGCCTGGACGGATCTCGCTCTAGCCGCCTTGCCGGCCGATGGACGGCGAGACGCTCTCGCCTGCCGCGCGCATATCGGCTTCGGCTTGCGACTGTGCGGCGCATGAGGTCCATCGCCCGGACGAGCAATTGCTGCCGGTTGTCGTGGCGAGCCCCCATAGCGGCTCGGTCTATCCCCGCGCCCTGCTGGAGGCGTCTCCCCTCGATCTCGACCTGCTGCGCCGGTCCGAGGATTGCCATATGGACCGGCTCGGCGCCGGCGCGGTGGACATAGGCGCGCCGCTGCTGCGCGCGCATGTCCCGCGCGTTTTCCTGGATGTGAACCGCGAGCCCTGGGAACTCGACCCGGCGATGTTCGCCGAGCCGCTGCCGCGCTATGTGAAGACCCGGACGCCGCGCATCGCATCCGGGCTCGGCACCATCCCGCGCCTTGTCGGCAACGGGCTCGAAATCTACCGCGCCAAGCTTACTTTCCGGGAGGCGCGGCAGCGGGTGGAACGGTTCCACACGCCCTATCACGCGGCGCTGGCGGCGCTGATCGAGGAGACCCGACAGCGGTTCGGGCGCGCGCTCCTGATCGACCTGCACTCGATGCCGTCCGCGAGCTGGGGCGGGCGCTGGCCCGAAGGCGCGAAAGGCGCCGACATCGTGCTGGGCGACTGCTACGGCAAGGCATGCGCGCGCGCCATTACCGCTGCCGCCCACGACCATCTCTCGGACCGGGGCTACAGCGTGGTGCGCAACGATCCCTATTCCGGCGGCTATACGACCAGGCGCTACGGCCGGCCCGGCAGGGGCCGCCATGCCCTCCAGGTGGAAATCAACCGGTCGCTCTATATGGACGAGGCGACGCTCGCGCCCAGGGCCGGGTTCGCGCAGATGGCCCGCGACCTGACGGGCCTGTTCGAGTGCCTGGCGGGCGCCCTGCAACGCCGGCCGGCATGAACCCGCCCCGCATCTCTGCGGGCGACGCCCTCTTTCTGGACCTCGACGGCACGCTGGTCGGGATCGCGCCGGCGCCGGATGCCGTGCGGCCCGCAAGCCATCTGTTGGAGCTTCTCGAACGCGCATCCCGGCATGTCGGGTCGGCGCTGGCCATCGTCAGCGGACGTCCCATCCGCCAGATAGACAGCATGCTGGCGCCGCTCGCGCTGCCTGCCGCCGGGTTGCATGGCCTCGAACGGCGTTCCGCCGGCGGTGCATACAGCCCGCCGCCCGCCCTGCCCCGCTTCAACGAGCTGCGAGCGGCGCTCGGGCGCTTCGCGGCGGACCGTCCGGGCCTCCTGCTCGAGGACAAGGGCGCGGCTCTGGCCTTGCACTACCGCGCCCGGCCCGAACTGGAGGCGGAGGCCATTGCCGCCGTCGAAGCGGTGCTTGGGGGCAAGCGCGGCGGCATCGCGGTCCAGCATGGCAAGGCGGTTATCGAGCTTCGCCCCGAGGGCGCCGACAAGGGCGCGGCGGTTGCGGCCTTCATGTCCGAGCCGCCCTTCGCCGGCCGGCGTCCGGTATTTACAGGCGACGACATAACGGACGAAGCTGCGTTCCGCGCCGTGCGTCAGCGGGGCGGCGTTGCGGTGCGTGTCGGCCGGGAAGGTGCCACCGCCGCGGAATGGCGCCTCGCGGATGTGGCGGCCGTGCATGCCTGGCTGGCCGATCTGGAGGGATGAAATGCGCTCGCTCGAACTAAGCATGATCGGCAACAGCAGCTATGCCGCGCTGCTCGACCCGCGCGGGCGCATCGTCTGGGCGTGCATGCCGCGCTTCGACGGCAACCCGATATTCTGCGACCTGCTGGAGCCGGAGAAGGATATCGGCTTCTACGAGGTCGAGATCGAAGGCTTTCTGCGCAGCGAACAGACCTACCGGCCCAACTCCGCCATCGTGGAGACCTGCCTGTTCGCGGAGAACGGGGCCGCGATCGAGATCCTGGACTTCGCACCCCGCTTCAAGCAGTTCGGGCGGCTGTTCCGGCCGTTGAGCCTTGTGCGCCGCATCCGCCGTCTGGGCGGCGCGCCGCGCATCCGCATAAGGCTGCGCCCCGCCGGAAATTACGGCGCCGAGCCCGCCGAAATAACGCGCGGTAGCAACCATGTCCGCTACATATTGCCGGACCATGTGCTGCGCCTGACGACGGAAGTTCCGGTCTCCTATGTGCTCGACGAGACGTCGTTCCTTCTGGACAAGCCCGTCGATCTCATCCTGACGCAGGACGAGGCGCTGACACGCCCGGTGCATGAGATCGCGCGCGAATTCGAGGAGCGGACGGACGATTACTGGCGCGAATGGGCGCGCTACCTGGCGGTGCCGTTCGAATGGCAGGACGCCGTCATACGCGCGGCGATCACGCTCAAGCTCTGCTCGGTCGAGGACAGCGGCGCCATTGTCGCCGCCGTCACCACCTCGGTGCCCGAAGCGGCGGGCACGGAGCGCAATTGGGACTACCGCTTCTGCTGGCTGCGCGACGCCTATTTCACCATCCGCGCGCTCAACCGCCTCGGCGCGACGCGCACCATGGAGGAGTTCCTCCGCTATATCCTGAATATCGTCTCCTCCAGCCCCGACGGCCGCCTGCAACCGGTGTTCGGCGTGCAG